>JAZUJG010000351.1:0-4362 GCA_045642645.1 Acutalibacteraceae bacterium
CAGACGCTCAAGCTCAACGGTGAAGCTCTCCCCGCAGTGCTTGCGCAGAACGGCGAAGTGATGCTGCCCGCAGGTATGCTCAATACGTTTTTGGCAAAGGATACCGACGAGCTTACCGCGGCGCTTATCCGTCTGTTTGACCCTGCGGATTTACCCGCACCCGCGGCAATGGTTTACTCGGCGCACAATCCGCTTACCGTCACATATACTCCTAACCTTACAAAATCCAATTACGATAAGGTGCTTGATGAAATCGACGGTATTCTCGACCAGCTTGTAAAGGATAGCTTCGGTTACAGTTCGGTTTATTCGTTCCTCGCTTCTTCCGTTTACACAAACGAAAATATAAATACGCTGCTCACTTCTGTTTACGGCGAAATCGAAAAGCAGGGCTTTGCCGATGCCTTAAAGCTTCTCGGTATGGATATTTCCCCCGCAGGTGTTGCCGCAAAGCTCACCGAGGGCGGCTACTCCGGTGCCCGCAGCGCTCTCAAAAAGGCTGAAAAGTGGGCGGATGTAAAAATGAACGGCGTTTCGTGGAATTTCTACAACGGCTCACGCGTTGGCTTTGAAAATGCCCTTACCGCCGTGCTTCGTCCGCTGTTCCCGGCATTGAGGCTTGTGCTTTCGGGCGAAGACCTTGTCATTTTCGGCGGCATTAAATTAAAGGGCGGCGACGGCTACAACACCGCAATAATCCCCGTGCTTGAAGCGCTTGGCTGCGATTCCGACAGTATCCCCACCTACGAGCAGTACCTCAAGTATTACGATACCGACGGCGTTATCAAAGAAATCCTGTTGCCTGTTTTCGACTTGCTCGACGAGGTTTTTGAGCGCCCCGTTTATACACTTACGGGCATCCTGCCGAATATTATTTATTTCCTCAACAGCGGCTCTGTTGAAAAGTGCCTTGCAAATCTTCTGCTGCCGCTTACCGCACTTGCCGATACATTCGCTATGGATATGGGCGCTCTCGGCAATACCTCGGCACTCACCGAAAAACTCGATATTACCGCGCTTACCGATTCGCTTACCGCAAATCTCGGCATAAAGCTCGCAAAGTTCGATATTAACTCGCTTTCCGGTTACGGTACGGCAACCAAACTCAAAAGCAAAACCGTGCTTGACGGTAGGAATACCGAGCGCACCTATATAGAAGCCGACAAAACTGCTGTTCTTATGGTGCTTTTAAGATTCCTTGCCGAAACTCTGCAGGCTCCCGGCAACGAAAATCTGCTTGCAGGCTCCATGGGCGGCGAGGGTGCCATGGCGCAGTATTCGGGCGAAATCTTCAAGGAGCTTGAGGGTATGACATCCGATGAACTCATTGAGTGGCTTTATAACCTGCTTTTCAAGGAACGCGCCAAGGTAGTTATTGAGGAAGGCGATGATTACACACCGCATATAATCTTCCAAAAGCAGGAAAAAGATTACACGGTTATTAAGATAGTGGGCGGCGTTGCCGCATTCGAGCTTGTGCTCGGCATAGTTCTTTACCTTAACCGCAAAAAAATGTTCTACGCATAAGAGGTGTTTGCCATGTTGATTTTAAAAAATATAGTTAAAGATTATCAGACGGGCGATACCGCCGTCAGAGCACTTAAAGGTATAAACATAAACTTCCGCGAAAATGAATTTGTGGCAATTCTCGGTCCCTCAGGCTGCGGTAAAACCACAATGCTCAACATAATCGGCGGTCTTGACCGCTACACAAGCGGCGACCTTTGCATAAACGGCAAATCCACAAAGCACTTTACCGATGAGGATTGGGATACTTACAGAAACCACTCCATAGGCTTCATTTTCCAGAGCTATAACCTTATTCCTCACCAGACGGTGCTTTCAAACGTCGAGCTTGCGCTTACGCTTTCCGGCGTTTCCAAAAAGGAGCGCCGCCAGCGCGCAGTGGAAGCACTCAAAAAGGTCGGTCTTGAAAATCAGATTCACAAAAAGCCCAATCAGATGTCCGGCGGTCAGATGCAGCGTGTCGCCATTGCCCGTGCGCTTATAAACGACCCCGATATTCTGCTTGCCGATGAGCCCACCGGCGCACTCGACAGTGAAACAAGCGTGCAGATTATGGAGCTTCTCAAGGAGATTTCCAAGGATAAGCTCATAATTATGGTTACGCATAACCCCGACCTTGCTTACGATTATTCAAACCGCATTATCAAATGCCTTGACGGTGAGGTCATAGATGACTCCAACCCCTTTGAGCCCACCGATGAAGACAGGCAGAACGAAATCAGCAGGGCGGAGGAGGTCAAGCAGAAGGGCAAAAAGTCAATGTCCTTTGCCTCTGCGCTCGCACTCAGTATAAATAACCTGCGCACCAAAAAGGCGAGAACATTCCTTACCGCATTTGCGGGCAGTATCGGCATTATCGGTATTGCGCTTGTGCTTGCGCTTTCAAACGGCATTCAGGTCTATATCGACCGCATTCAGGAGGATATGCTGCTTTCGTTCCCCGTAACTGTTGAAAAGCAGACTATGGATATTGAAAGTATGATGAGCTCGTTTACCGGCATAGGTACCGAGGCTATGGAGGGTACCCACGGCGAAAGCGAGGAGGGCAAGGTTTATGTGAACCAGTCCTTTATGCAGATGGTAAACGCCTTCATTTCCGAAGCGACCTCCAATAACCTTGACAAGTTCAGAAATTATATCGAAGAAAATAAAGAAGCATTCGACGAATGCTGCAACGATGTGCAGTATAAATACGGCACTCCGCTTAATATTTACCGCGCCGATACCGAAAACGGACTTATTAAGGTCAACCCCAGCACCATGATGGAAAATATGCCTATGGATGAAAGTATGGCTTCCATGGCATCATCTATGGAGGGTATGGCGCAGACTTACAGCGTGTGGACAGAGCTTATAGGCGACAAGCGCCTTATGGATGCGCAGTACGATATTATCGCAGGCAGAATGCCCGAAAAGTTCAACGAAGTCGTGCTTATTGTTGACGGCAACGATGAAATCAACGAGCTTGTTGTTTACGCGCTCGGTCTAAAGGACCAGAAAAAGTTTGCACAGAATATGATGCAGGCTCTCATAAACGGCGAGGAAATGCAGAGCGAGGAAAATGTGGAGTACTCTTATGAAGATATACTCAATATGAAGTTCAAGCTCGTGCTTACCGCCGATTACTTTAAAAAGGATAATAAAACAGGTCTCTGGATAAATAACAGCGACAATGATTATTTTGTAAAGGACCTTGTTGAAAATAAGTCTACCGAAATCAATATCGTCGGCATTCTCCGCCCCGATAAAGACAATACCCTTTCCGTCGGCACCGGCGGCATCGGCTATATGACCGAGCTTGTGGACTATGCCATTACCGAAAACGCCAAGCGTGATGTTGTTAAAGAACAGCTTGCCGATACCACCACCGATGTTCTCACAGGTCTTAAATTCTCCAATCTTACCGTAAATGATTTTGACCTTGCCGATGTCGATTTGAGCCTTATTGATTTCAAATATCTCGATTATACTCCGTTCCTTTCAATGGCGGGGGATATGGATATGGCGGAAGTCAATATTATGGATATGGGCTCCATGTTCGGCTTCGACAATATGACCGATTTGCAGAAAAAGCTTATGGAGGGCTTCCTTACCGATGAGCAGGTCATAGCCATTAAGCAGGCGTATGTCGATTCCCTGCAGGCAAAGTGCTCGCTTAACGGTACGCTTTCCGCAATCGGCTATTCCACATTCGAAAGCCCCTCGGTGATTTGCTTCTACCCCCGCAGCTTTGACGATAAAGCAAAGCTCAACGAGCTTATTGCCTACTACAACGACAATGTCACCGCCGACGGTCACCCCGAGTGCCAGATACAGAGCACCGACTATATCGGCATACTTATGGGCAGTATTACCTCCATAATCAATATAGTAACTTATGTGCTTGTGGCATTCGTTGCGATTTCACTCGTTGTTTCATCAATAATGATAGGCATTATCACCTACATCTCCGTTCTTGAAAGAACGAAGGAAATCGGTATTCTGCGTTCCATCGGTGCTTCAAAGCGCGATATTGCGCGCGTCTTCAATGCCGAAACCTCGGTTATCGGTCTCGGTGCGGGCGTAATAGGTATTCTTTCAACGCTTCTGCTTGAAATACCCATTAACCTCATTCTGCGCTATGTGGCGAAAATTCCCGCGCAGGCGCAGCTTCCCGCACTCGGCGGCGTGATACTTGTTATTATAAGCGTAGGCCTTACGCTCATAGCAGGTCTTATCCCGTCAAGAATAGCGGCAAAGAAGGATCCTGTTGAAGCTCTCAGAACAGAATAATATTAAAGGGACTGTGAAAAACTTCGGTTTTTTACAGTCCCTTTTTAACAATATTTCATTGCA
>JAZUJG010000352.1:0-9364 GCA_045642645.1 Acutalibacteraceae bacterium
CTTAAACGAATAGGCAAAAAGCTCATCACCGGCTACACGGGCACCGTTTTCTGCATTGCCGCCATTTTCGCTGCTTTACTCATACCGTTTTTCAAATTGAATTTTTCCGCAAGCTCCGGCGAAAGCTCCGATATTTTCGCGATATTTTCAATGATACTCGGCATTATACCGAAAAATTTTTTCAGTCCGTTTGTTGACGGCAACACCTTGCAGATAATTTTCCTTGCAACGGTTATGGGTATTGCAATGCTCTTTCTCGGGCAGAAAACCACCGCGGTTGCAAAAGCCGTTGAGCAGATAAACTACATAGTGAATTTTTTAATAGAATTCATCAGTAAGCTCATCCCGTATTTCATATTTATAGTTCTTGTAAATATGACGTGGTCGGATTCGTTGTCGCAGCTTTCGGGTGTGGGTAAAATCCTTATCACATACATACTGGGTGCAGTCGGCATTTTTCTGGGTGTAAGCTGCCGGTGCGCCGCCGTGAACAAGGTTTCACCGCTGACTCTCATCAAAAAAGGCTTGCCGACTTTTGTTATTGCTTTCACCACCGCTTCCTCGGCGGCGGCATTCGGCACAAATATGGAAGCCTGCCGTAAACGCTACGGCATAAACGATACCATTTCATCGTTCGGCGTGCCCCTCGGCATAGTAACATTCAAACCCAATCAGACATTGAGCTACATTGTGTTGGCATACATATATGCAGAGCAGTACGGTATTGAAATTTCGCTTTCGTGGATTTTACTGCTGGTACTGTCGGCAAGCATTCTCTCAATTGCCGCACCGCCCATCCCCGGCGGTGCAATGGCGACATATACCGTTCTGTTTTCGCAGCTCGGCATACCGTCGCAGGCACTTGCGATTGCACTCGCCTGCGACACAATAATTGACTTTATCTGCACCGGCTGCGACCAATACACTCTGCCGCTTGTGCTGCTTAACCAGGCAAACAAACTCGGTATGGTAAACCGCGAAATACTTAAAAGCAAAACCTCAGCCGAAAGGAAATAAGTATGAAAACGTATAATTACAAATCCGCACCGTTTGAAATACACGGCATACCGTTTTTCGGTGAGCACGGCAAGCTCCGGCGCCTGCCCGATTCACTTACCGAAAGCATACCCGCATTAAAAGATGCGGCGTACCGTTTAAGCGGCGCAAGGCTTATGTTCAGAACGGACAGCAAAACGATCAGAATTGAAATTCGCGTTTCAAACGTTTATGTTGACCGCGGCTACGCATTTTACCAGTCGAATGTTGCGCCCGTATTCATCGGCGAGCACCGCACTTCGCGCTTTGCGGGCATTTTAAGCGCCGACAATTCATACGACAGCGATACGATTTACGGCACATTCACAAATGACGGGATGAACGATATTACCGTTCACCTGCCGCAGAAGCCGACCGTGGAGGATATTGATATCTACCTTGACGACGATGCCCGGGTGCTTGCACCCACTCCGTTCACGGTCAAAAAGCCGTTCCTTTTCTACGGCTCATCCATAGTCGAAAACGGGCATTGCGGCGTGCAGAACGGCTACCCCGCCCTGCTTGCGCGCGAATTTGATGCCGATTTTTACAATCTCGGCGTTTCGGGGCTTGCACGCGGCGAGCTTGAATTTGCAGAATATATCACCGGAATCGGGCATTCCGTTTTCTTTATGGATTACGACCACAATGCCCCCACACCCGAGCACCTTGCGGCAACGCACTATCCGTTTTATGAATATTACCGCAAAAAATGCCCCGACACGCCCGTGATAATGTCAAGCCGCCCCGCTTTTGATGACCCGACCTCCGCCGAGCGCCTTGAAATCGTGCGCGAAAGCTATGAAAAAGGAATTGCCGCAGGCGATAAAAATCTTTACTTCGTTGACGGCAGAACACTTTTCTGCGGCGTGGATGAAAATATATGCACCACCGACCGCACGCACCCCAACGACCTCGGGCATTACCTTATGTACAAACGGATTGCCGAAATAGTTGAGAAAATACTGTAATACCAAAAACCGTATGTAAATTTCGTGAAATTTATATATGGTTTTTCTTTTTTTGCAAGGGTATAATTATAGCAGAGGATAACACAACGCTGATGAAAGGATGGTATTTATGTCAACAGAAGTATCCCCGCTCAAAAAAACCGAAAGAATCGCATCCATTGACCGCTTCAGAGGAATTGTCATATTCAGTATGATAATTTTCCAGTTTGCGGAGCATTTCCCCGCGCTCGGCGCAGTCGCGAATTTCGCAAAACACGCGCCGTCGGAAAGCGGCATCTATATCCTGCCCAACCTTTCAATCGCCGACCTTGTTGCACCTATGTTCATACTCGCAATAGGTCTTACCTATGTGCCGTCACTCAGCCGCAGAATTGAACGCTTCGGCAAAAAACAGGCGGTATCGCACTTTGTTCAGCGTTACCTTACCCTTATCGGCATAGGCATCGTTATGAACGGCATAAACGATATTTTAGACGGCAAGTTCGATGATCCGCTGTGCATTATGTTTATAGCTCTTACGGCACTTGTGCTTCTGTTTGCCATTGTCGGTCTCATCCTCAAAATCGCCAAAGTCAAAACGCGCTCAAAATACTATAAATTTCTCGGCGCGTTCGTTTCGTTCGTGGGCGTAGTCGGTCTTGTTGTTGCCATAATCAACGCCGTTATGTTCGTTGCGGGCAAAACCGCAAGCTCTTACGGCCACTGGCTCGTGCTTCACCACATCGGTCTTGCAGGTCTCATCGCTCTGCCGTTTGCAATGCTCAAGGGCAAAAAAGGCAATTACATCCGCCTTGCCTGCGGCGTGGGTCTGCTCGCGCTGTTTGCGATTTTCCACGAAACAGACCTGCCGAACGATATGTTCGCTTCAAACCTCGCCCTTGTCGATGAGGTTGCCGACGGCGGCTTTATAGGCGGCTTCGCCTGGGGCGCAATGCTCATAATCTACCTTTTCTTTGCAGAGGAATTCAAAAACCGCAAGAATAAACTCCTGCCGCCCCCGTCATTCTTCGTATACGCGGCGGTAACCGTTGCGGTCATTATCGGCGTTTACAAAACTCTGCCCGAGGGCACCGCAACTTATGCGGGCGCACTTTCATCATTCCTGCCCATAAATAAAGGCAGCGAAAGCCCCTCGTTCATCATAATAACGGGCTTCATTTCGCTGTTTGCGTATTATGTATTCGACCTGTTCAACTTCTATAAATTCAAATTCGACCCGCTTGCATGGTGGGGCAAAAACCCGATACTTATGTACTGCATAGAGTTCGGCTTTGTAGGCGCAATAAATGTTGCATTTGAAGATTTCTTCAAAAACGCTTCTTACCCCGTCAGCGCACTCGTGGTGTTCGCAATGACCGCCCTGCTCACCTTCGTGGCATATATACTCGATAAAAAGAAAATCATAATCAAGCTGTAATCAAATCCCATTAAATACAGCAGCACCGACTCACAATGATAACACATAAATAAAGCATACAGACCGCAGGTTTTCCCGCGGTCTGTATTTTTTTATAAATCGTTATTTATTTCCGTCTTCGTAAGCCTTAACCATCTTTTTCACCATCTGACCGCCGACGGAGCCTGCCTGGCGGGATGTGAGATTACCGTTATAGCCGTTCTTCAAGGTCACGCCGACCTCCGACGCTGCTTCCATTTTGACCTTATTCAGCTTTTCTTTTGCAGATGACTTTTTGCTTGCGGTTTTGGACTGATTCTTACTTGAATTCGCCTTACTTACGGATGAATTTGCCTTCTTTTTTGCTGCCATTTGAAACACCTCGTTTCTTCGGCGCGTGTGCCGCGGAGTATTGCAGGCTTATCAGGAAAAGCCCTACGGTGTACTGCGGCACGGCGCACATGATTTTTGCCGGCACGATTATTATGCGCCGCCGAATGAGGTTTACGGCTTGTAATTTCTGCTAATTAGAATCGCTATGCAATAATTTGCAACTCATTTGCAACAAAATGTATTATTCAAGGTTTTGACACAATTAATTCAAAGATTTTTTTCACATTAAAGTCATTTGTTATATTAATAAGACATTTCGTGAAAAGCATCTGTTTTTTCAATCAATTGGTATGTAAAATTGCATAGACACAAAATACACAGTATTCATATTGTGATGTGTTAGATTGTATCCTTACAAAACGCGCAGTAAACGGTCATAGCGCACTCACCGTTAATCAAGCATACGCTGCCAATTATGAGATTAATACTGAAATCGATGTACTCTCATACCAAAATGTTGTAAACATCGCATTAAAATCTTAACGATTTCATTTTTCTCCGAGGTGTTTGACACCTCACATTATTAATACCCGTCTCCTCATTCGGAGACGGGTATGTTTGTATGCACGAGCTTTTCACAAAAAGCATCACAACTGTAATAAAATGCAAAATACATCATTGATTTTAATAAAGAACATCTGTATAATTACATTTGCGACAGATAGTGACAATAAATTTGCAGATATTGCAAAATTTGCGAGGTAAATATATGAAAATTGCCGTTTGTGACAATGATGCACTCCATCTTGAAAGCATTACCGAAAAGGTTTCGGCGTATTTCGACGGTGCTGTTGATATCACCGCCTACACCGATGACATTTTGCTTATTGAAAATATCAAAAGCGGATTTGCTCCCGATATTCTTATAATGGATATTGAGCTTAACGGCGGAAGAAACGGTATTGATGCTGTGAAAACCGTTAATGCAATACTTCCGCAATGTAAAACGATTTTTCTTACCGGGTACACTGAGTATGTTTCATCCGTTTACGAAACCGAGCATGAATATTATGTTTTGAAATCTAAGATCGATAGCGATTTGCCGAGGGCTTTGAAAAAGGTCACTTCATCGCTTTTAAATGATAAAAAGACCTTTTTAATCGAAAACAAGTCCGGCAGTTTCCTTATTGACGCGCTTAACATCAATTATATAGAACGCGACAGGCGCACAAGCAGAATCGTGTGCGATGATGCCGTTTACTGCACGGCAAAAAAGCTTGATGAATTGCTCGCTGAACTTGACGGCAACTGTTTTGCGCGCTGCCACAACAGTTTTATTGTGAATTTCAAAAAAACCGCAAGTTACAAAAAATCCGTTTTCGCTTTCGGTAACGGCGATACCGTAACGGTTTCGCGGTCATTTAAAAAAGCAGTAGATAAGGCATTTTTAAGTTACGTCAAATCTGCGGTCAATATTTAGGGAGAGTGAATAGGTTTGTTTACGCTTACAACAAATGAAATTGTTTTTTCCGTTATTATAGGCTTACTCCAGGCAATGGCTATATCGCTTTACCCAACGCTTTATTTTGATTTAAAATATAAAAAGCTTAAAACATTTTTGATTGCAGTTCTCGCACAATTTCCGTCGCAGCTGCTGTTGTATGTATTGGCGTACACCATAAAATACAAAAGCGATACCGTTACAAACACCGATAATATCATTATTATCATTGCAGTCGTCGAATTTTTCCTGCTGCTTACCACCCTGCTTTGCAAGTTTCTTTTCAAAGAAAAGCTTACGCGCTATCTGCTTCTCAAATTTGTCGCAGAATTCAACATCATATATCTTGCAGCAGAAGCGGTAATAGGAACCGTTTCGGAACAGATAAATATGTCCCCCCTCATCAGAGATACCCTGTTCGCCGTTACCACCGTGATATGTGTTTTCCCGCTTGTTCTCATCCTCAAAAAATTCGTTAAGGGCAAACTGAAAAAAGCTTTGAAAGTTCTCGGCATTGTTGCCGTTATTTATACTTTTGTCAATTTTGCTTCCGAGATTTTCATTATAAACGGCATGGTAAGCGGCGAAAATGAAATTGCAACAAATATTTTGCTGATTTATTCATATTTTCTGACCGTTCTTGTTGTGCTTGCAGCGGCAATAATTATTGCCGATTATGAGCGTGAGCGCAAGTACAGAATGGCAATTGATTTCGAAAATGAAAAATCTCAATATTTTGATGTCTTAAGAGAATACTCGGAACAGATAAGAATACTCAACCACGATGTAAATAATCAACTCACCACCATTAAAGCGTTGGCGAATGACAAAACCGGCGATATTCAGGACTTTTCAAATAAATTCGCGGAAGAATACGCCGCATCTGTTAAAGGATTTTGTAAAAACAGCACATTAAATGCTATGCTGCTTTTTTATGACAGACGGGCGAAAAACAACAACCTACCGTTTGATGTTGATGCCGCACTGAGTGAAGAATGCCGCATTGAGCCGAAAACAATAATCATGCTTTTTTCAAACATCCTCAATAACGCTTTTGAAGCCGCCGAAAAATGCTCCGGCAATGCTTTCGTTTCACTCCGAATAGCTGAAGACAAAGAAAAAAATATAACTTTCAGTTGTAAAAATTCTTGCACCGAACAGCCAAAGCAAAAAGCAGACAAAACATTCGTTTCAACAAAAGATAACAATAAATCTCATGGCTTCGGAACAAAAATAATCGTTAACACGCTCAAAGACCTTTCGGCAACATTCAACTTCAATTCGGAGAATAATGTATTTGAAATTTCGGCGTATATTCCCGGAGTTGAGAACTGATAAAAAGAATTTGATTTATAATGAGAATCATAACTCCCGACCCGATAAATCAGCCGTGCTTCAAGGTGGTAAACCACAAGGGCGAGCTTGCAAAGAATTTCGGTGATGACGGCGGTATAGAAACGCAGAAGCAGCGGCTCATAAATGACGGCATTGAGGTTATAGGCTACAAGGTTGATTTGGAAATGTACCAATGGAGATTTTGAGTTTTTATATACGTTCCCTTTACGGTACATTATATTTGTTATAATGGTTTCAAATTCGCGAGGGGGAACGATATTGAAAGTTTTGCGCCGAAAAAGAAGAATGCCGACAACATAAAAGCGGGTGCGGTTTATTGCGCATTTGATGAAAAAAGCAGGCATTCATTGTTCCCGACGGATTTTTGGATGATTGGGATGCTTGATACGAAAAATAATCTTCTATTAATAATATTTTCCGGCAGAAGCGATGCTCCGTTTTTGGTGCATCGCTTTTTGTATAATCGGTGCCTAAATGATTTTTGGAGGTTATGTTATGCAGTTTTTCAGATTTGAAGGTCTTATCGCCGACAAGAAGCTGGTTGAGCAAACCGATAACCGCAGTATAATGCGCGAAAAAGCAAGAGTGATTTCCGCAAGCTGAACATAATCTTTGATGAAGCAAGAACGCAAAGCGATTTCGGCAACGGAAGATTCGCAAGGAATATGATAGAAAAGGTGAAAATGGCGCAGGCAACACGACTGCTCGAAATGGATTTTGACTCAATAAAAAGCTCGGATATAACCACGCTTTGCGCCGAGGATATTGAACTGCCCGCAGCAAACGCCAATACCGAAACAAAGCGCATAGGCTTCTGCGCATAACACGGCAAAAAGCGAGGTAAAAGCATGAAAAACCACAACAAATATTATGTTGTGGATTCGGACACGGTGGAATTGAGCCGCTTAAATAAATCCGGCTACACGATTCTTCACAGACCGTATTTTTCAATGCGTAACTCCACCCACAAAAAGTGGATGCTTAATCCGCACACAAAGGAAGGTGTGGATGCCGCCACCGATGATGCGGACTCAATGTCGTTCAACGATTATCTGCAGATTTTTGAGAACGGATAAAGGTATTCCGATTGAGGCACGCGGCTTTGCCGCCTGCAAACTTTTTTCGGATTTTGCCGTCATAAAAATAAATCCCCGATTGATTTACAGGCTTGTGTAAATCAATCGGGGTGTTGTTTTTTCGGCGATTTCGGAAAGCGGCAAACAGAATTACTTCTTACCTTTTTCCGATTTCATCATTTCAATTCATCCGTAAAATATGCATTTGAAAATGCCTTATAGCCTTTTTCGTCGACTGCGGTGAAGCGGAACCACGAAACATTATCTTTCACATCAAACCGGGCTTCGGTTATGTATTCGCCGTCGTTTGCCTGAGCCGCAACGCAGGCTCTGCGGTTTGGTATATAGTTTATGGTGCGGCAGGGCGAGGTTTTGATTGTAACCTTGCCGTCCTCATAAACGATTGATTTTATTTCGGGCCCCACATTTTTATAATTGCCCGTGGAGGTATAGAACTGACCGTTTTTGAGCGCGGCGGCGATATCCTCGTATTTCAATGACGGCGAAGCAATCATCGTGAAGCCGCCGTAGGAGTCGCAAAGCGGATTTTCGTCATCGTGGCGGTTGTGGTTATCGTCGGTGCCGATGCAGTACAGTCTTTTTTTCTGCCGCAGCAGCTCCTCGTAGCAGTGGTCGTTGTCGTCATCGTAGCCCACGGCAATACAGCCGAAGTTTATGACCTCCATAGCATCCATACCCTCGTACTGTGAATATTCGGGGTATGTTTCAATCGACCAGTACGGGTGGTTATAGGTAACGAAAAAGCCGCCCTCTTTTCCCCTTCTGATTACCTCGTTTATACATTCCGGGGTGTATTCGCGCTCGAAATCGGGCAGAGTATCGTCAAAATCCATTTGGTCGCGCAGCTTGGCGGCGTTGCCCCACAAATATTTGGTGCGGTGGCAGCAAACGGCTTCGGTAATATTCTTATCGAGTGCAACAAGGCAGATATGGCAGGTTTTGCCATCCTCATCGGGATCATCACTTTTGCCGTTAAACGAAAACTCGTAGCCGTTCATAGCAAGGAAATTTTCATCGGTGAGGTCATTATGTGTAATGAATACTTCGTGGTCGGTGAATGCGATCACCGAATAGCCGTGCGCCATATAATCGGCTTTAAGCTGCTCAACGGTTTTTGCGCCGTCGGAAATGGTGGAATGGCAGTGCAGATTTGCGCGGTAATATCTGAGGTTTGCACTCGCTTCGGGCAACAGAACTTTTTTCATAAAAACACCCTTTCGGCTTTGATACGGTTATTATACCATTCTTTAGCGGAAATGGCGACTTTTTTTATTTGTTTTCATTTATTACGCCCGAAACCGATATTGAATATGCGATTTCAATATGCTACAATTACTTTACGGGGTGATTTTATGCTGAATTTAACCGATATTACCGTAATTGCAAAAAGCGAAACCGAACTGAAAGCGGCAGGCATACTTGCCGATGAAATAAGCGCACGGTGCGGCGCGGCGCCTGCAATTTCCGGCGGAATTTCGAATAATTACATTGCTCTTTGCATTGACGAAAGCGAAAGCGAAGATTTTACGCTTATATGCGCCGAAAGCGGCGTTACGGTAAAAGCTCACCGTTTAAGAGGACTTATTTACGGCATCTTTTACATTCTGCGCAAGTGCGATTCTAATGCTCTCACCGAGAATATAAGCGGCACATACGCGCCCGATATTAAAACGCG
>JAZUJG010000353.1:0-7630 GCA_045642645.1 Acutalibacteraceae bacterium
ACTACAACACCATGAAGGAAAAGAAGAACAACCCCGACAGGTTGGAGATGAAAAAGTATTGCAGATTCTGCAGAAAACACACTCTCCACAGAGAAACGAAGTAAGGAGGTAACTTTATGGCAGACGAGAAAAAAGTTTCGAATGATGCCGAGGTTACCGCAAAGGCAGCAAAAGCCGACGCCAAAAAGGTCAAGGAGAAAAAGCCTTCTAAATTTGCCCCCAAGAATATCTGGGCTGCAATCAAACGCTTTTTCAAGGATCTCAGAGGCGAGACCAAAAAGATCGTTTGGCCCAATCGCCAGATGGTTCTTAAGAGCACGGGCGTAGTACTCGCTTCCATACTTGTAATAGGTATTGGTATATGGGTAATCGACTTCGCTCTTTCCGGCGCTGTTACAGCTGTTAACAAGGCAGCCACCAAGGTTGAGGAAACCACCGAGCCCGTTACCGAAACGGCTGAGGAGGAAACGACCGAGGCGGATAAAGCCGAAGATGAAACCGTTTCTGATACTGCAGAAGCTACTGAGGCTACAGAGCCGGAAACAACCGAGTCTGTAACCAAGGCTGAGTAATTTCAGCAGCGGAGGTGCACAATGGCTGACGAAGCAAGATGGTATATTATCCACACCTATTCCGGCTACGAGAACAAGGTTGCGGAAAATATCAAAACAATCGTTGAAAACCGCAGAATTCAGGACAAGATTCTTGATGTAAACATTCCGCTCGAAAAGGTTGTTGAAATCAGAGATGACAAAACCGTTGAGGTCGAGAGAAAAGTCTTCCCCGGTTATGTCGTGGTTAAGCTTGCTGTTGAATTCGATGACGATAACCAGCCCATGGTTCCCAACGATATCTGGCACATCATTCGTTATACGAGGGGTGTTACCGGTTTCGTGGGTCCCGAAAGCAAGCCCGTTCCTCTTACCGAGGATGAGGTTCGTAAGCTGGGCATCGAGAAGCAGGTCATCGAGGTGACCTACAAGGTTGGCGATCTCGTTACGGTCAAGGAAGGTCCCTTCGAGGGCTTCTCGGGTATCGTTGAGATGCTCAACACCGAAAATAATGTCGTACGCGTTGCGATATCTATGTTCGGCAGAGAAACACCCGTTGAGTTCGAGCTCAAACAGGTGCAGAGTGCAATCGACTGATTGCAAAAACGGTAACAAGCGGATAGATTCCGCTGTTATATGCGGCACAACGGTGCCGCGTGTGGGAGGAATAAGGCGAGCTCTTATTCCGCCATACCACGAATTTTGGAGGTGCAAAAAATGGCTCAAAAGGTTGTAGGTCTCATTAAACTGCAAATTCCCGCCGGTAAGGCAACCCCGGCACCCCCGGTCGGTCCCGCTTTAGGACAGCACGGTGTTAACATTATGGCGTTCACAAAAGAATTCAACGAGCGCACTAAGAACGATATGGGTCTTATTATTCCCGTAGTTATCACTGTTTATGCCGACCGTTCTTTCTCATTCATCACCAAGACTCCGCCCGCAGCAGTTCTTATTAAGAAAGCATGCGGCATCGAGAAAGCTTCGGGTGTTCCGAACAAAACCAAGGTCGCAACAATTACCGGTGAGCAAGTCAGAAAAATCGCAGAGCAGAAAATGCCTGATCTTAACGCAGCATCCGTCGAGGCAGCAATGTCAATGATCGCCGGTACTGCTCGCAGCATGGGCATTACTGTTGTTGATTGATGCTCCCGGGTGGGAGGTAAAACCGATTTAACCACTCTATTGGGAGGAAATTAATTATGAAACATGGTAAAAAATATGTTGAGAGCGCAAAGCTCGTTGACAGAGCCACTCTCTACGAAGTGAAAGAAGCTTTAGAGCTTGCAGCAAAAACCGCAAGCGCTAAGTTCGACGAAACCGTTGAAATGCATATCCGCCTCGGCGTTGACTCCCGTCACGCTGACCAGCAGGTCAGAGGCGCTGTTGTTCTTCCGAACGGCACCGGCAAAAAAGTTCGCGTAGCTGTTTTCGCAAAGGGCGACGCTGCCAAGGCTGCTGAAGAAGCAGGCGCTGACATCGTCGGCGAAATGGATCTTGTTGAAAAGATTCAGGGCGGCTTTATGGATTTCGATGTTTGTATCGCAACACCCGATATGATGGGTCTTGTAGGTCGTCTCGGTAAGGTTCTCGGCCCCCGCGGTCTTATGCCTTCACCCAAGGCGGGTACCGTTACTCCCGACGCAGCAAAGGCTGTTGCCGAAGCTAAAGCCGGTAAGATCGAGTACCGTCTTGACAAGACCAACATCATCCATTGCCCCATCGGCAAGGCATCCTTCGGCGGCGACAAGCTCACCGAGAACGCCATGACTCTTCTTGATGCGGTTATTAAAGCAAAACCCGCAGCAACCAAGGGTACTTACATCCGTTCCTGCGTAGTTGCCACTACCATGGGCCCCGGCATCCGTGTAAACGCTGCCAAGCTCGTAGGCTCCGCTTCTGCTGAGGAATAAAAAACACTTGACATTCCCGTAAGGGTGTGTTATATTACTTTCGCTGTTCTTAAGACAGCAGGTACATTTGTCTAACGGTCTTTGACCGCCTGCCGAGGAATGCAAAATAACTTATTGAGTTATAATGCCTTTCTCGTGCTGCGGGAAAGGCATTTGGCATTTAATACTAATCGGAGGTGAATTTATTTGCCAAGCGTAAAAGTTTTAGAAGCTAACAAGCAGGAAGTTGCTGCTATCTCCGAAAGACTTGAAAACGCATGTGCCGGCGTTATCGTTGATTACAAGGGTATCAACGTTACAGACGATACCGCACTGCGTAAAGAGCTCCGTGAAGCAGGCGTTGAGTACACGGTTTCCAAGAACACCATGATCAAGCGCGCTGTTGAGGGCACAAGCCTCGAAGGTCTTACAGCTTGCCTTGAGGGTACTACCGCTCTCGCAACCTGCAAAGACGACTATGTTGCAGCTGCAAGAATTCTTTGCAAGTTCGCAGCAGCTCACAAAGAGTTCAGTGTTAAAAGCGGTTTCCTCGATGGTGAGGTTATCGACGTAGCCAAGGTTGAAAACCTTGCAAAGCTGCCCTCCAGAGAGCAGCTCCTCGCAACTGTTGCGTGTGCTTTCAATGCACCTATCGCAGCCCTTGCACGTGCTATTCAGGCAGTCGTTGACAAAAACGGCGGCGCCGCAGAAGCAGCAGCTGAATAATTGCTGTAAAATTAAACACAAAGCCTGTATTCAGGCGTATTAACAGGAGGAAAATAAAATGGCATCTGAAAAGATTACTGCTATAATTGAAGAAGTTAAAGCTATGACAGTCCTTGAGCTCTCCGAGCTTGTTAAGGCTATCGAAGAAGAATTCGGCGTTTCTGCTGCAGCAGCTGTTGCAGTAGCAGCTCCCGCTGACGGTGGCGCAGCAGCTGCCGCTGAAGAAAAGACAGAGTTCGACGTTGTTCTCACCGAAATCGGTGCTAACAAGATCGCTGTTATCAAAGCTGTTCGTGAACTCACCGGTCTCGGCCTTGCTGAAGCTAAGGCTAAGGTTGACGGCGCTCCCGCAACCCTCAAAGAAGCTGTTTCCAAGGACGAAGCTGACGCTGCAAAGGCAAAGCTTGAAGAAGCAGGCGCAAAGGTTGAACTTAAGTAATAGTTTAAGCTTTATTTTAAGAGCCGTTCCGTTCGGAGCGGTTCTTTTTCTTTTGGGCGTTCTCTGCATTTCGATAACAGTATATGTGAAATATTTGCCTGACGGCAAATGTGAAATAATGGCTCCGCCATTGTGAAATATTCTTGCGGATGCTCGAATGTGAAATGAAATAAATCCTCACGCGCCCCAGCGCATTTCAATTGCGCAGCAATATTTCACACGCGAAGCGTATTTCACAAATCACGCAGGAATTTATTTCGTTGCAGCAGCTTGCATTTGCACGCTGCTGCGCACTGCCCGGCAGCGTGTATACAAAACTTTTTCTGAAATTTTTAAAAAGTTCTTGACATATCTCAAAAGGGTGCTATAATTGTACAATCTACAATAATGGAATAATATCGTTATTGTGATTTTTTGCGCGTTTTTTCTTTTGATAAAAGTGCCCAAATTACTATGTTAATCTTTTTTCCTTTCAGCTGCTTTTCGGCAGTGAAAGGGGATAAAAATAAGAACGGAGTGATAGTCCTATGGCAAATGTGAAGCCCGTTAAGCTCGGTAAGAATACCAGAATGAGCTTTGCGGAAATCAATGAGGTTATGCAGATGCCCAACCTTATTGAGGTCCAGAAAAACTCTTACAAATGGTTTCTTGACATCGGGTTTAAAGAGGTTTTCCGTGATATCGGTGAAATCACGGATTATTCGAACAACCTTGTTCTGACATTTACCGATTTCCGCATGGATGAAAAGCCCAAATACACCGTAACCGAATGCAAGGAGAGAGATGCAACCTACGCCGCGCCCCTCTATGTTACGGCTCAGCTTTACAACCGCGAAACCGGCGAGGTCAAGGAAAGCAAAGATATTTATATGGGCGATTTCCCCATTATGACCGACAGCGGCACGTTCGTTATCAACGGTGCCGAGCGCGTCATTATATCTCAGCTTGTTCGTTCACCCGGCGTTTACTACGATTTTACCTACGATAAAAACGGTAAAAAGCTTTTCACCTCGACCGTTATACCCAACAGAGGTGCATGGCTTGAGTATGAAACCGACCAGAACGATATTTTCAATGTTAAAATCGATAAGAACAGAAAGTTGCCCATCACCACTTTTGTAAGAGCATTGGGCCTTTCTTCCAATAACGATATCCGCGAGTTCTTCGGTGATGACGACAGAATCGAAGCCACTCTCGAAAAGGATAATACGCAGAATACCGAAGAAGCACTTCTTGAGGTATATAAGAAGCTGCGCCCCGGTGAGCCGCCCACGCTTGAAACGGCCCAGTCGCAGATCAACGCCCTTTTCTTCGACCCGCACAGATACGATATCTCCCGCGTCGGCAGATACAAATATAATAAGAAGCTTGCCCTTACCGAAAGAATCAACGGCGGCGTTCTCGCAGAGGATGTTTTCGACCCGATGACCGGTGAAGTTCTTGCCGAGCAGGGTGAAAAGCTCACCAAAGAAAAGGCTGAGCAGATCGACCGTGCCGGTGTCAAGGAAGTAGTGCTTGATGTTGAGGGCAAGGTTGTAAAAGTCATATCCAATAATATGGTAAATCCCCTTGACTTCATTAAGGGCGTTACCGAAGAACAACTTGAAGAATGCGCCATCAACGAAAAGGTCCGCTTCTCCGTTCTTAAGGACCTTATCGACGAATTCGGCGATGATACCGCAGAGCTTCTTGAACAGATGAAGCTTCATTGCGATGACCTTATTCCGAAGCATATTATTATTGATGATATCTTTGCTTCCATCAACTACCTCAACTGCCTCGGCAACGAGCTCGGCTCTACCGATGATATAGACCATCTCGGCAACCGCCGCATCCGTTCCGTAGGCGAACTGCTTCAGAATCAGCTCAGAATCGGCTTTACCAGAATGGAAAGACCCGTTCGTGAGAAAATGGGACTTCAGAGCCAGGAAAACGGCATCGGCACTCCCAAGGATTTCATCAATATAAGACCCGTTATGGCGGCAATCAAGGAATTCTTCGGTTCATCACCGCTTTCGCAGTTTATGGACCAGACCAATCCTCTTGCAGAGCTTACTCATAAGCGCCGTCTTTCAGCCCTCGGCCCCGGCGGTCTTTCAAGAGACCGTGCAGGTTTCGAAGTCCGTGACGTTCATTACAGCCACTACGGCAGAATGTGCCCCATAGAGACTCCCGAAGGTCCCAATATCGGACTTATTTCCTACCTTGCAACATTCGCAAGAATCAACAAATACGGCTTCGTTGAGGCTCCCTTCCGCAAGGTTGACAAAAAGACCGGCAAGGTGCTTGATGAAGTTGTGTATATGACCGCTGATGTAGAGGATAATTACTGCGTTGCACAGGCTAATGAGCCTCTCGACGAAGACGGCCATTTCAAGAATGACCGTGTAACCGTTCGCTACCGCGACGAGTTCCGCGAAGTTCCTCCTTCAGTTGCCGATTATATGGATGTTTCGCCCAAGATGGTTGTTTCGGTTGCTACCGCTATGATCCCGTTCCTTGAGAACGACGACGCCAACCGTGCACTTATGGGCTCCAACATGCAGAGGCAGGCAGTTCCGCTTCTCAAAACGGAATCTCCCATTGTCGGTACGGGTATGGAATACAAGGCAGCTGTGGACAGCGGCGTTGTAGTGCTTGCAAAACGCGGCGGCGTTGTAAGCAGAGTAAGTGCCGATAAAATCGAAATACTTACCGATAACGGCGAAACCGATATTTACGAGCTTATCAAGTTTATGCGTTCCAACCAGGGTACCTGCATCAACCAGAAGCCTGTAGTTGAGCCCGGCGAAACCGTTAAAGCGGGCGATGTTATCGCAGACGGTCCCGCAACCTCACAGGGCGAAATTTCACTCGGTAAAAACGCTCTCATCGGCTTTATGACATGGGAAGGCTACAACTACGAAGACGCCGTTCTTCTTAACGAGAAGATGGTACGCGACGATGTATTCACCTCGATCCATATCGAAAAGCACGAAATAGAAGCAAGAGATACCAAGCTCGGCGCTGAGGATATCACCAGAGATATTCCCAACGTGGGCGACGATGCTCTTGCGAACCTCGATGAAAACGGTATCATCAGAATCGGTGCCGAAGTTCATTCCGGCGATATTCTCGTAGGTAAGGTCACACCCAAGGGCGAAACCGAATCCACTCCCGAAGAAAGACTGCTACGAGCAATCTTCGGTGAAAAGGCAAGAGAATTCAGGGATACCTCGCTGCGTGTTCCTCACGGCGAATACGGCGTTGTTGTTCAGGTCGATGTATTCACCAAGGCTGACGGCGCAGAGGAACTCAACCCCGGTGTCAATAAAGTCGTTCGCTGCTACATCGCTCAGAAGCGTAAAATCAGCGTAGGCGATAAGATGGCGGGCCGCCACGGTAACAAGGGCGTTGTTTCGCGCATACTCCCGCAGGAGGATATGCCGTTCCTGCCCGACGGTACTCCGCTTGATATAGTTCTTAACCCCCTCGGTGTTCCCTCACGTATGAACATCGGTCAGGTTCTTGAAGTACACCTCGGCTACGCCGCAAGAGCACTCGGCTACAAGGTTATGACTCCCGTATTCGACGGCGCTCACGAAAAAGATATTCGCGAGATGCTTGAAGAAGCAAACCTTTCGACCGACGGTAAAACGTGGCTTACCGACGGCCGTACCGGCAGAAAGTTCGACAACCCCGTAACAGTCGGTATAATGTACTTCCTTAAACTCCATCACCTTGTTGACGATAAGATTCACGCACGTTCAACAGGCCCGTACTCCCTCGTTACGCAGCAGCCTCTCGGCGGTAAAGCTCAGTTCGGCGGTCAGCGTTTCGGTGAAATGGAAGTTTGGGCACTCGAAGCTTACGGCGCGGCTTACACTCTTCAGGAAATACTCACAGTCAAATCGGACGATGTTGTCGGTCGTGTTAAGACTTACGAATCAATCGTTAAGGGCCTTAACATTCCCAAGCCCGGCGTTCCCGAATCATTTAAGGTTCTCATCAAAGAGCTTCAGTCTCTCGGTCTTGATGTTCGCGTT
>JAZUJG010000354.1:0-5630 GCA_045642645.1 Acutalibacteraceae bacterium
TGCGGGAACGAAGCTTTCGCCGCATTCGGTGCATTCATACAGTCTCTTGCCGGTTTCTTCATCAACTGCATCGGTGGGAACGCCCGTGCCGCCGCAAAGTGTGCAGGCTTCAACATCGCCCTTGGAGATTGCAAGCTCTGCGCCCTGAACGTAAACTACATTTACGCCGAGTTCTTCGTTGAGGTATTTTTCTACATAGAACGGAACGTCGCCGGTAAGCTCGGAGCCGCCTGCGCCGAGGCTGATTACGTGGAAGCCTGCTTCAATGATCCAGGTTTCGGCAGTGCCGTCTTCGGGAACGAAGCGAAGTCTGTGAACCATTTCATCAATGGCGATGGGCTCGCGCTTGTCGTGAATGAACTCGTTTGCATCAACAGTGCCGTAGTAAAGGTCGCCGGTCTTCATGGTCTTAACGGCTCTCTTTATGGCGTAAACGGTCTTTGCGAAGAGATTCTCCATAAACTGCTGATTCTTTTCGATGATCTTGTCGCTGATGCCGCCGACTGCCGCATTGCTTGTGTTGTAGATAAGCGCGGGAGCAAGCGGAACATTCATGCCGAGAGTGTCGATGCAGGAATGCTGATGCAGCACGGAAACGTTGATGCTGATAATATCGTTTGCCTCTGCGAACTCGGCAAGTCTTTCGCGGATGATGTTAACATCGCCGCGTGAGAAGCCGAAACCGTCGATAACAGCGTGAACTACCTTGTCGGTAACGCCGTCGCCATCGGTATCGTCGCCGTCGCTGACAGCATAAACGCGAACTCTCTGGTCGTCAACAATCTTGGTGGGAACTCTGCCGGCGATGGGCTCAAGTGAGCCTGCCATGAAGTATTCACCGTTCATAATGTCGAGCCCGTCAAGGAGTGATTCCCTTGCATAGCCGAGAGACCATTCGTTGGTATCGTCGAAGGTTTTGTCGAACTCTTCCTGACCTGCATAGAAGTCAGCCGAGTCGTACTCATCCATTCCGGTCCACCCGCCCTCGTAGCCGGGCCAGTACATATTGAAGTATGAAAGCAGCCATGAAAGCAGCTTGTCGATTATCATATAGAGTATGTTTTCAATTGAAGTGTTCGGCAGCGCAATGCCTGCGGCGGCTACCGGAACGGCAACAACTGAAAGTGCTATGATAAGCGCAAGTATTATTGCCAATAATTTCTTAGACATAATAAGAATTCCTCCTTACATTTTTACGCATACATTATATACCACGAATCAGGTAAGTTCAATAATTATTTACAAACAGCCTCTTTTTTGTCGCTATTAGCCAATTCTTCTTCAATGATTTTGTTGATATTTTTCTCACCGATATGGTGATACGGGCGTTTTCTGAGAATCAGGTACATCGGAATTGCGCCGAGTGCATTGAGAATCGCATCGCCCATGGTATCCATAATGGCAAAACGCAGCTCGCGCTCGCGCTCACCGAAGTGGTCAAGCGGCAGAAGCATAAACACATTTTCAATGCCGCCCGCTTCGGCTATGGCATTGTCAATACTCCAGTGCTGGGCATCAAAGCCGAACCACTGGTCCGTGGTGAACTCGAAAAGCTCCCACCCGGCGGCGAATATGAACGCTATGCCGAATGCGCAAAGGGCGGCAAGTTTGCCCGAGCAATACTGCTTGTCGCGCAGCTGCATGGCGGAAACGAGCTCGTAGCCCATAAACACGGCTTCCATACAACCGGTAAGGTGCAGGATTTTGTCGTAAGCGGGAATGAGATAGTAGAAATTAAGGAACGCGCCGCCGAACGATGCAAGGAAAAATCCGATTATCGTGATATTCTGAAAATATGCCGGCAGGTAACGCGGGAAAGTCTTTTCGGGGAAGCACTGGCAGATTTCAAACGCGAACATACCCACAAGGTTTGCCGCCATCTGCAAGGCGTTGTACGGGTCGAGCTTATACACGCCCTCGGCGGTATCGAATTTAAGCTGCGGATTGAAGCCGTCGGGGCCCATATCGCCGCTGAAATATTTAACAAGCGTAAACACTATGCCGCCGAGCATAATGAGCCTTAAAATCCACCAGAAAATAAGCTCCGCTTTTGTTGTCATTGAAAGGACTCTTTTGAAATATCCTTTGCCCAAATAAATCACCCCATAAAAGTTGTCCAGATTAGCATAACAAAAAGAGTTGTATTTATTTTTCCATATTAGAAATAAATCTTAAAAATTCACTAACTTTATTTTCCAAATTCTATAAATCTTTACCGTATTGTAAATTTTGCGATTTTTCTTGAAAAAAGAAAAAGGTTATAGTATAATGGTAAATTGGTAAATGTCGGTTAATAAATTGTTACGGGAGGCGTTTATATGCCCAAGCGCGATGACTACATTTCGTGGGATGAATTCTTTATGGGTGCCGCCATACTCTGCGCCAAACGCAGTAAGGACCCCAACACACAGGTGGGTGCCTGCATAGTCAACAACGAGAACCGCATACTTTCCGTAGGCTCCAACGGCTTCCCCGCAGGGTGCGATGACGATGTTTTCCCGTGGGAGAGAAAAGCCGACGATGATTACGACACAAAGTACCTCTATGTGTGCCACGCAGAGCTTAACGCCATACTCAATTACCGCGGCGGCGACCTCACCGGCAGCCGCATATATGTGGCGCTGTTCCCCTGCAACGAGTGTGCAAAGGCAATTATACAAAGCGGCATTAAAGAGGTAGTTTACCTTTCCGATAAATACGCCGACACCGCCGGAACGCGCGCTTCAAAGCGTATGTTCGATGCGGCGGGCGTTAAATACACAAAGCTTTCACCCGTCAAGGATGAGCTTGTGCTCGATTTCAGAGAAGAAAACATCTGAAATCTTCAATTCGTTTCTAAAAAATTTTTATATTTAGGAGTTGTTCACAATGGCATTGGTAAGTGCAAAAGAAATGCTGACAAAGGCAAAGGCAGGTCACTATGCAGTAGGTCAGTTCAACATCAACAACCTTGAATGGACCAAATCCATTCTTCTCACCGCACAGGAAATGAATTCCCCCGTTATCCTCGGTGTTTCCGAGGGTGCAGGCAAATATATGTGCGGCTTCAAGACCGTTGCCGATATGGTAAAGGCTATGATCGACTGCCTCGGCATCACCGTTCCCGTTGCCCTTCACCTCGACCACGGCACATACGAAGCAGCCAAGGCTTGCATAGACGCGGGCTTTTCGTCAATAATGTTTGACGGCTCTCACTACCCGATCGAAGAAAACATCGCAAAGACCACCGAGCTTGTTAAGATCTGCGAAGAAAAAGGTCTTTCACTTGAAGCTGAAGTCGGGGCTATCGGCGGCGAAGAAGACGGCGTTATCGGCGCAGGCGAATGTGCAGATCCCGACGAGTGCAAAATGATCGCAGACCTCGGCGTTACAATGCTCGCGGCAGGCATCGGCAACATCCACGGCAAATATCCCGAAAACTGGGCGGGCCTTTCATTCGACACCCTCGCGGCAGTTCAGGCAAAGACCGGCACAATGCCGCTCGTTCTTCACGGCGGCACGGGTATCCCCGCTGATATGATCAAGAAAGCCATCTCTCTCGGCGTTTCCAAAATCAACGTTAACACCGAATGCCAGCTTGCTTTCGCCGCTGCTACAAGACAGTATGTTGAAGAAGGCAAGGACCTTCAGGGCAAGGGCTTCGACCCCAGAAAGCTTCTCGCACCTGGCTGCGAAGCTATCAAGGCTACCGTTCGTGAAAAAATCGAGCTTTTCGGCTCTGCTGACAAGGCTTAATTCACCCTATAATTTTAAGGGGGCAGCACAACATGGCTGACAAAACCGAAAAATCTCCGAAATCCAAAAAGCAGATAATTTATATTGTTGCGGCAGTCTGCCTTGTTGCCGCTGCGGTGGTTTGTGTTTATTTTGCAACACGCAGCAACAAGGGCGCGCCCGAAACGACCGTGCCCGCACAGAGCGGCGAAACACAGGTATCCGTTCCGCAGTCCACCGAGGCACAGCCCAAAACAAAGAATTACACTTTTTATATCGACAAGGTCAATTATGACTCTGTTGAGGAGAACGGAGTTACCAAGCTCACCGCCAAGGACGGCAGCGGTGCCGTTATGACGGTTGCACCGGTGGCATCCAAAAGCTATGCGGAATATTGCGAAATGCTCGCTTCGGAGCTCGGCAACGGTGAAAAACTGCCGATTACGGCTGAAAATTCCGGCTTCGGCAGCGCCGCAAACGGCGAAGTCGCCTACTGCGTTGACGACGGCAACGGCGGATGTATTGAAATAAGATACAGCATCCCCGACGGCTGCGAAAAGTACGCGAAGGAATTTGAAGTTATGCTGACCATGTTTAAGATTGTTTGATAGTTTTCAGTTTTCAGATTTTCAAAAAACAGCGCGGTTCGTTTGAGCCGCGCTGTTTGTTTTTGATTGCGGAAATTCCGGCAAAACCTCATTGTAAATACTGCGGTTTTGTGATAATATGTTTTCATCAAATTTTTTCGGAGATTTTTTATGGATAACAGAGAATGGTTCGCAAAGGCTCAATACGGTATGATGGCGCACTGGGGGCTTTACTCGCTGCTCGGCGGTGAATACCGCGGCAGGCGTGTAAACGATTACGCCGAATGGATACAGAGTTTTATGGCAATCAAAAACGAGGAATACGGTGCGCTCGCAAAGAATTTTAACCCCGTTTACTTTGATGCGGATGAGTGGATACGCCTTGCGCGCGACTGCGGAATGAAATACTTTATATTTACCGCAAAGCACCACGACGGCTTTGCGATGTACCACTCGCAAGCCGACAAATACAATATAGTCGATGCCACGCCGTACGGCAAGGATATCACCGCAATGCTTGCTGAGGCTTGTTACAAATACGGCTTAAAATTCGGGCTTTACTATTCGCAGGAGCTTGACTGGCACCATCCGCACGGCGGCGGTTACGACAACGCCTCCGGCTGCTCCGGCGTTTCGTGGGATAACAGCTGGGATTTTCCCGACAGAGAGCACAAGAATTTTGATATATGCTTTGAGGAAAAAATCAAGCCGCAGGTAAAGGAAATCCTTACGGGTTACGGCGATTTGTGCCTAATATGGTTCGATGTGCCGCACACCATAAGCCCCGAACAGAGTCTTGAACTGAACAGGCTCGTTAAGGAATACCAGCCGGACTGCCTTATAAATTCACGCATAGGCAACGGCGCTTACGATTATGTTTCGCTTTCGGACAACGAATACCCCGAAAGCAAAAAAATTGACGAAAACGCAGACCCGAACAGCCTTGAGGGCTTCAAGTATTCGCCGTACGGGCTTTACGAAACGCCCGGCACGCTCAATTCCTCGTGGGGCTTCAAGTATTTTGACCAGAATTGGATAACCCCCGAAACCGTGGCGGAACGCAGAAAAAAGCTGAACTCCATGGGTGTGAATTATCTTTTGAATGTAGGACCCGACTCACTCGGCAGGATTCCCTCGCTTTCGGTTGAGGTGCTCAAAAAAGCCGCAGAGCTTATGAAATAGAAATATCTGACGGAGAACGCTATGGCAAATATCATTGAAATTACTGATTTCAACGCGCCGGAGCTTGATGTGTATGCGCGGCTCAACGAGGTGCAGCTATATAATAACGAGGACCCCTCGCAGGGACTTTTCATAGCGGAAAGCCCG
>JAZUJG010000355.1:0-2390 GCA_045642645.1 Acutalibacteraceae bacterium
TTAGTTCCGGTTATATTTGTTTTCATCAACTACAATTATACCAGAAAAGCGAGCCGTTTGCACTACTTTTCAGTGCTTTCGACTCGCTTTTTCTTTCGGCTGTTTTGTCACAGCCCCTTTAATTTTTGCATATTATAATCCGGCGCTTCGCGCCCCGAAATTATTCATTATTCATTATTCGTTATTCATCAAGCAAAGCGTCTCTCCACTTGTGCTCATGCAGCTCGCCCTTATTCTGCAGCTCGGGGTAGCCGAACTGCCTGAGCGCCTCATACACACCGACCGCAACCGAGTTTGAAAGATTCAGGCTGCGCGCTTCATCTATCATAGGTATGCGCACGCAATCGTCGGGGTGCTGCATCAAAAGCTCCTCGGGCAGACCTTTCGTCTCCTTGCCGAAAACAAGGTACGCACCGTCGGGGTACTGCACATCCGAGTGCGGCTTTCTGCCCTTGGTGGTAAAGTAGAAGAATTTGCCGCCGTCGTTCTTTGCGAAAAAGTCATCAAGGTTTTCGTAATAAGTAATGTCAAGCAGATACCAGTAGTCAAGTCCCGCGCGTTTGAGTTTGCGGTCATCTATGGTGAATCCCATAGGCTTAACTATATGCAGCCGCGCGCCCGTGGCGGCGCAGGTGCGGGCAATATTGCCCGTGTTCTGCGGTATTTCCGGCTCTACAAGCACTATATTGAGCTCGCTCATACCTTGCCTAACTCCTTAAGGTAGTAGGGGATGCCGCGCTCAAAGTCAACGCCGTATTTTATGGGGTCATCCATAGCCTGTGTGCGCTTAATGCAGTCGCATACATAGTTTACCGCAATGCTCATTGATTTTTCCATACCCAGACCGTTGAGCAGTGCGCCGCAGAATGCGCTTGCAAATACATCGCCTGTGCCGTGGTATGCGCCGGGCAGTCTCTCGCTGAAATAGTAGTGAGCCACGCCGTCTGCACCCATACACGCCGCGCCGAGCTTGCTCTGCTCAAACGAAACGCCCGTGAGCACCGCGTTCTTTGCGCCCATTTTCAAAAGAGCCTTCAAAAGATTTTCTATATATTCCTCGGTCTGTATACCGTCTTTAAACTCCATACCGGTCATAAAGCAAGCCTCGGTAATGTTCGGCAGCACTATGTCGGCTTTGGCGCACAGGGTAGTCATGGCCTTTGCAAATTCCTCGTTGAATATTGCATACATAACGCCGTGGTCAGCCATGCACGGGTCGGCAATGAAAATATTGTTTTCCGTCTTGAAATCGTCGGCAAATTTCTTGACTATGTCAATCTGGTCAAATGAGCCGAGAAATCCCGAATAAATCGCATCGGGTTTAAGATTTATTGATTTCCAGTGTTCGCCTATGGCGGGCATATCGCAGGTAAGGTCGCGGTATGTGAAGCCCGTAAAGCCGCCCGTGTGAGTCGAAAGCACCGCAGTCGGCATACATATAGTTTCAACTCCCGCCGCCGAGATTATGGGCAGAGCCACCGTAAGCGAGCATTTGCCGAAGCCGGAAATATCGTTTATGGCTACAAGTCTTTTTTGATTTTCCATAAAAAGTCAGACCTTTCGGTTAAATTATTACAATTGTATAGTATAACACCAAATAACGCCATTTGCAACGGAATTGAGTATATTTAAGATTTGCGGCAAAAATATTAATGCACTTGGAGGTGTTAGTATGACAACAGGTTCTTCAAAAATTATGAAGATAGGCGGCGCCGTTATGGCGGCAGGCGCCGTTGCCGCATTCACCGCGGGTACCGTGGGCGGCAGTAAAAACGCCAAGACCAAAATGAAAAAGCTTGTCAAAAAATCGGTAAAAGCCGTTGACGGTATGCTCGACGGTATGCAGGATATGTTTAACTGATGAAAAAAACAGCCTTACTCACCGCGGCGTTGGTTTTAACCGCCGCATTGGTCGGCTGCGGCAGGGGCGGGGCGGAAAATCAGACCGTCACCGCCGCCCCGAACACGACCGCACCCGTAACAATTACCGAAAGTCCCGATGCCGATACCACACGCCCCGCCGATTCTTCGGAGCCGGTGCCGTCACCCGTGACTACGGGCAAAAAGCAGGGCGGGCGCTCGCTTTACGGCAGCAACACGGGCACATCAGCCACATATACGGGGCTTGAGCCTTTGCCGGAAATTCACCTTGCGGCGCAGCCGGGCAGCTTCGGAACAACTGCCGCAAGCCACAGCTTCGGTGTTTCCAAAAACGGCGTGCCGAATGAAATCGCCGTAAATAATCAGAAAATTTACGAAAAATTCGGCGGCTACTGCCTGCTTGACGACGGCTCAAAAAGCATTTACCTCACATTTGACTGCGGCTACGAAAACGGTATAACACCCGGTATTCTCGATACACTTAAAGAAAAGGGTGTGCCCGCCGCATT
>JAZUJG010000356.1:0-4666 GCA_045642645.1 Acutalibacteraceae bacterium
ACTTATGTGCTTGTGGCATTCGTTGCGATTTCACTTGTCGTTTCATCAATAATGATAGGCATTATCACCTACATCTCCGTTCTTGAAAGAACGAAGGAAATCGGTATTCTGCGTTCCATAGGCGCTTCAAAGCGCGATATCGCGCGTGTCTTCAATGCGGAAACCTCGGTTATCGGTCTCGGTGCGGGCGTAATAGGTATTCTTTCAACGCTTCTGCTTGAAATACCCATTAACCTTATACTGCGCTATGTGGCAAAAATACCCGCGCAGGCGCAGCTTCCCGCACTCGGCGGCGTGATACTTGTTATTATAAGCGTAGGCCTTACGCTCATAGCAGGTCTTATCCCGTCAAGAATAGCCGCGAGAAAAGATCCCGTCGAAGCACTGCGTACAGAATAATAACGATATAAAGTGATACATTTTCGGTGTATCACTTTATTTGTTTTGAAATTACCTTATGGAGAAGTATAATGAATACTAAATTATCAACTCGTGATTTTCAAAATATGGTTAGTGCTAATAATATACTATTACCGCAAAAATCATATAGTAGCGGTAAGTATGATTCAAGAAAAGTTAAGGTTTTTTATATTTCTGACATACATTTGCTTCATCATATTGACGAGAGTAAAGATGTAAACAAACAAATTGATGACATAGTGAAACATCTATTTGATAAAGAATTAATTGATTCTATTTATAAAAGTCGGCTTGAAGATTTTTGTGTGTTTTTTGGAGGCGATGTTTCGTCAGATAGTGGAATAGCACAACTTTTCTATCATAAATTCCGTATTAGAGCGCAGTATTTTTATTATAAGAATTGGAAGCGAAATAATAGTTTTCGCAAACCAATTACTTCGAAAGAAGCGAGGGCGGAATTGGCTGGATTTATACAATTCAACGAAGCCCAAAAGGAAGATGCGATAAAACGTTTATCGAAATGGTTTAAGTATACAAAAAAGCATGAAAAAATGTCATTATATGATCTTATCGCTTTGTTGCGAAAGAACAAAAAGTACCCACAATTTTTAGAATATTATATTAGTGAGATAAAAAAACGCGAACAAATAATATCAAGATATTCTGGAAAAGACGGGGACGAGTATGTCGATAGCTTGGAAAAAGGCAATAGCTTTGTGAAAAAGAAGTTTAAATTCTTTGCAGTCTTGGGGAATCACGAGTTGGGTGATTTCAGTAGTGTAGAAGAAGCGGAAACATATTATTCGAATATGTTGGCGAACGAACAAATATTTTTGTTGAATAATCGTGGTTATCTTTTTGAAAATTATATGATAATTGGCGGAATAGGTTTTGCTAAATATAATCATAAATATAATGTTGAAACGGTATGCAATACCAATCCGCCCATGTCAAGGGAAAACGAAATTGCCGAAACGGATAAATTTGTGACATTATACAAAAAGGCGATAAAGAAATGTGCAGAGAACTCAAAATTACTAATAGTTTTAACTCATTACCCGATAAACGATTGGTTGGAACACGAATACATTAATTCAAGATGCGTGTATTTTACTGGTCATAATCATAGAAATACAAGAATTAGTAGCGAAAATATTAATATTTATGCCGATAACCAAATTGGCTATAAGAGAAAAACGATTAGCTTAAAGTGTTGTGAACTTGGATATTTGTATAATCCTTTTATTGATTATGCAGACGGTTGCTATGAGATTACACCGGAACAGTACCACCGTTTTTGTGATTATTCGGGGGATTACATCAGAAGTACATATATGATTGATTTGCAACTGAAAACAGGTAATGCAAATTTTTATATGATTAAGCATTTTGGGTTTTATGGTTTTTTTATTGTCAACAAGAAAAACGGTACGCTTATTTGTTCGGGAGGAGCAACAAAAATAATCAGTAAAATTAAAAATATTGATTATTTTAACGACTGTTTCGTTGCTGTGGTGTCGAAATATATACAAATTTTATATCCGTACCAAAATAGGTTGAAACAGATTTCAGATGAGGTTAAATCACTCGGGCTTGACGGAACAATTCACGGTGCCATTGTTGATGTCGATTTTAGTAATCATATTATGCTTAATCCTCAAAGCGGTGAAATAACGTACTATTATTCGCCCGATTTCGGAAGCGTTGTAGTTTTTGATGATCTGCGTCAAATGTTAGAGATGAGGGGTAAATCGTTGGGAGAAAGCAACGCGATAGAACTTTATCAATATGCTGAAGAAGGAAACTATTTAATAACAAAATCAAATGCTGGTTTATCGAAATATACTGGCGAGATTGAAAAAGTTGATGTTAAAAATAGTCCTTACGCAATGTCAAGAGAAATATGTAAATTGCAGCGCATTTTTTCTTCTAATGTTTTGAGAGAATGGAATGATGATTGGGCAAAAAACTGTGTCGACGATATAGGAAAATATCTCCCAAATAAAAGATTGACTGAAAAAAATAAAAATAATAGTTGATATCATTGCTGCGGTAAATTTAATACTGCGAAAACAAAATTTTTGAAAAGAACATACGCTTATTTCATTGCAAAAATGAATTTTGTGTGTTAGAATAATGTGAATACATATTGAGGAAGTGTTTATGTGTCTGACAGAGTATTAAAGGTAGGCTTTATCGGTATCAGCGGCAGGGGCTCCGGTATGCTCGATCTGCTTCTGCAGGTTGATAATGTCGAGGTTCCCGCAGTGTGCGACCTTGTGCCCGAAAGAGCCGAAAGAGGTATAGAAATCGTCGAAAAGCGCAATAACGGTGCTTATCCCGTTCACGCCTATATCGATTATAAAGAGCTTCTTGCAAACGAAAAGCTCGATGCGGTAATGATCTGCACCACGTGGATAACCCACGCGCGCATAGCGGTTGACGCTATGAAAGCCGGCTGCCATGTTGCGTTTGAGGTCGGCGGCGCCGCTTCAATAGAGGAGTGCTGGCAGCTTGTAAGAACAAGCGAGGAAACCGGCAAAATCTGTATGCTCCTTGAAAACTGCTGCTACTGCCGCAACGAAATGGCGGTGTTCAATATGGTCAAGCAGGGCATTTTCGGCGAGCTTGTTCACATGGAGGGCGGCTACCGCCATGATCTGCGCGATGAAATAGTTTTAGGCAGGGAGAATATCCACGGCAGACTTTTCAATTTCCAGCACCGCAACGGCGAGCTTTACCCCACACACCAGCTCGGCCCGATTTCCAAAGCACTCGGCATAAACCGCGGCAACCGCTTTGTTACCGTTAATTCCGTGGCAAGCAAGGCACGCGGACTTAATGAGTGGATAAAGAAAAACCGCGGCGAGGATTACGACCTTTACGGCTACGATTTCAACTGCGGCGATGTTGTTACCACCATTATCAAATGCGCCACCGGCGAAACAATAAAGCTTACACATGACTGCTGCTGCCCCAGACCTTATTCAAGGGATTATGTTGTTGAGGGCACAAAGGGTATCTACACCGAGCCGGATGACGGTCAGGGCAAGATTTACATTGACGGTCTTTCCGAAAACCGTCACGAGTGGGACAAGTTCGACTCCTGGCGCGAAAAGTACGAGCACCCTCTGTGGAAGCTCTACGAAGCAGGCGGCATCAAGGCGGGCCACGGCGGTATGGATTACCTCGTTATTTCCGCATTTATTGATGCGGTGTTTGCAGGCGGTCCCTCACCCATAGATGTTTACGATACTGCCGCGTGGATGGCAATTACCTGCCTTTCCGAGCAGTCGGTGGCTATGGGCGGTGCACCTGTTCCCGTACCCGATTTTACCAACGGCAGGTGGATAGACCGCGAGCCTTACAGACGCGGTATGTATTGCCTTGAAGAAGTTTGTGAAGATTATTTTGAGAATGCGGAGATTAAATAAATGAAATATTATATCGGTGTTGACGGCGGCGGCACAAAAACCGCTTATGCCGTATTTGATGAAAATAAAAATGTAGTTGCCACTTATGAGGGACCTGCTTCCAACCACGAAAATATGGAGGGCTCTTTCCCCGAAGCCGCAAAAATCATAGCGCACGGCGTTTTCTCTGTGCTTGCCGAAGCGGGCAAAACTCTCGGTGATGTCGGCGGTATCCTTATGGGGCTTGCAGGTATCGACCATCCCTACCAGCACGATGCTATGGTGGAGGAGCTTAAAAAGCACGGTATCAACGATTGCAGAATTTATAACGACGGCTTTATAGTAATCAAAGCGGGCGTGGGCGCAGGTGCCGGCATCGGCTACAACTGCGGCACGGGTACCTGCTGCAATTCAATAGACGACAACGGCAATATGCTTCAGGTCGGCGGCTTTGCGGAGCTTTCGGGCGACGAGGGCAACGGCCACTGGGTAGCCCAGCAGGCATTCAGAATAGTCTACGATGAGCTTTGCCTCGGCAAAGAGCATTCGGCGGTTACCGATTTTGTTGCCGAAAAGAGCGGTATCGACAGCCGCGAAAAGCTGCTTGAAGCAATCGCCAAGCTTGAAAGCGAAGAAGCCGAAACCTATATAAGAATGCTTATAGTTTCATTCTTTGAGGCGGCAAATAAAGGCGACAAGGCAGCTATGAAGGTCGTTGAGGAAATGGCACAGCGCGGTGCGGACTTTATCTGCGCACATATAATCAAAGCCGATTTCTCCGGCGATGTAATAAATGTTGTGCTTTCCGGCTCAATTCACACAAAGCTCCCGTC
>JAZUJG010000357.1:0-8851 GCA_045642645.1 Acutalibacteraceae bacterium
GCCGTTCAGCTTATTGTTATGATAGGTCTTTACGAGGTCATTTATACGCCTCTGTCAAGCGTACTGCGCTTCAGTAACGAGCTTGTTGCAAAGCTGCAGGGTGTTATGAACATAGTCGTAAGCAATTCCGGCAAAGGCAACAACACCTCCCGTATGCTTGAAATCAATATCCTTAACGGTGTTACCGAATTTAAGGATCAAATCAGTGAAGTGCTCAGCGGCAAAGAGCTCAATGCTCTTTTGACCCTTAAAGAGCAGTTCAATTTTATGGGTCTTGACCTTACACAGACTCCCAATGCCAAGGAATTCAATTTATATTGGCTTATTCCGCTGCTTTCATTCGCTACCGCTATGCTCAGCGCGGTGTTTATGTATATCAAGCAGAAACAGCAGAATCCCGAAATGGCAAAGAACCCCTCCATGGGCTGCATGACCTTTATGTCACCGCTCATGTCACTCGCATTCACATTTATGTTCCCCGCAGGTGTCGGCGTTTACTGGATTATTTCAAACGTGCTTTCTTTCATTCAGCAGGTAGTGCTTACCCGCGTTTACAGCCCCAAGAAAGTTATAGCACAGCAGATGGTTGACGAAACCGTTTTAAGACGCTCTAAGGAAAACAACACCAAAAAGCGCGTGGAAATTGAAAAGAAATAAGGTGTAAAAAATGATTAAGGAAGCAATAGGCGTAGGCGCGACTATTGACGAAGCCCGCAAAAAGGCTATCGAGTCGCTTCACGCTCCCATAGAAGCCGACGTTAAGGTCGAAATCGTAGAAATGCCCAAGAAAAAGCTGCTCGGTCTTTTCGGCGGAGCTGATGCTAAAGTAAAAGCATCTTATGACGACGGCATTGAGGAAAAGCCCGTTGTTAAAGAGAAACCCGCCGCACCCAAGGCTGAAAAGAAGCCTGCAGCGGAAGCTCCCAAAAAGGCTGAAAAAAAACCTCAGCCCAAAAAGGAGAATAAAGAAGTCAAGGAGCAGCCCAAGGCTGCCGCACAGCCCGAAATCGACCTTACCGCCATTGAAGCGAAGAAGACCGATGCCACCGCATACCTCGAGTCTATCATCAGAGGTATGGGCTTTGCCGATGCCGAGGTCGTGGCTCGTGAAACCGAAACCGATATTTACTTTGAAATTACCTGCAGTGAGGATTACGGCAACATCATAGGCAGACGCGGCGAAACGCTCGACGCCCTGCAGTACCTCACCAGACTTTTCGTAAACCGCGCCGAAGAAAGCAACAAGCGCGTTGCTCTTAATGTAGGCGATTACAGAAAGCACCGCGAGGAAGCTTTAAAGTCACTTGCCAGGAGGCAGGCTGCCCGCGTAATCAAATACGGCAGAAGCTCGGCACTTGAGCCGATGAATCCCTACGAGCGCAGAATTATACACACCGCCATTCAGGAGGTTGAGGGTGTTACCTCACATTCCGTAGGCGAGGGCGACAGAAGGCGCGTAGTTATCACTCCCGCAGACGGTGAGCGTAAGGGCGGCTATTCAAGAGAACGCCGCGGCGACAGACGCGAAAGACGCGCTCCGTATGTTCCGCAGACTTCCGCAGAGCCCAGAGAGCAGAAGGTGGATGCCGCCGCATCTTCAAGATACGGCAAAATCGAGCCGAAAAAGCCCGCTGCAGCCGAAAATAACGAAGAATAATCTGCAAATAATATTAAAAAATCGTTGACGAAGACAGTACGGTAACCCCGTTTTTCAGAGAGCGCACCGGCAGGTGAAAGGTGCGAAAACGCATTACCCGAATACCACTTCCGAGTGCGGCGCGAAACAAGTGCCGCCGTATGCCGCGTTAAGGCGTTTGAGTGACGGCGCAAGCCGTAATTCGGGTGGAACCGTGGAGTAAATGCTTCATCCCGTTTATCGGGGTGGAGCATTATTTTTTATATTGTAAATATTTTCAGCATTTGAAAGGATGGTATATATGATTAAAGTTACGCTTCGTGATGATGTCAAAGAGTTTGAAAGCGGCATCACCGTAGCAGAAATCGCAAAGTCCATAGGTATGGGGCTTTACAAAGCGGCACTCGGCGGCAGAATCAACGGCGAGTATTGCGATTTGCGCACCCCCGTTACCGGGGATTGCACACTTGAAATAGTTACATTCGGCGATGACCTTGACGGCAAAAAGACCTTCTGGCACACCGCTTCGCATATTCTTGCGCAGGCAGTTAAAAGACTTTACCCCGAAACCAAGCTTGCAATAGGTCCGGCTATCGACAACGGCTTTTATTACGATTTTGACAGCGAGGTTACATTTACCCCCGATGTGCTTGAAAAAATCGAAGCCGAGATGAAGAAAATCGTTAAGGAAGACCTGCCCCTTGAACGCTATGAGATGGAGCCGCAGGATGCGCTCAACTATTTCAAGGAGAACGGCGAAATTTATAAGTACGAGCTTATTGAGGAGCACGCCGCAAAGGGCGAAAAGATTTCGTTCTACAAGCAGGGCGAGTTCAACGAGCTTTGCGCAGGCCCGCACATTATGAGCACGGGCGCAATAAAGGCGTTCAAGCTTACCTCCTGCACGGGTGCATACTGGCGCGGTGATGAAAAGAACAAGATGCTGCAGAGAATTTACGCCATTGCTTTCCCGAAGCAGGCGGAGCTTGAGGAATACCTTGAAAGAATAGAAGAAGCCAAGAAGCGCGACCACAGAAAGCTCGGCAGAGAGCTCGGACTTTTCGCACTGCGCGATGAAGCCCCCGGTATGCCCTTCTTCCTGCCGAAAGGTATGGTACTGCGCAATACCCTTATTGACTACTGGCACAAGGTGCACAAAAAATGGGATTATCTTGAAATCTCCACTCCCCAGATTATGAGAAGAAGTCTTTGGGAAACCTCGGGCCACTGGGAGCATTACCACGACGATATGTACACCACCGTTATCGATGATGAAGATTTCGCCATCAAGCCCATGAACTGCCCCGGCTCGATTCTTGTTTATGACCTTGAGCCGCATTCATACAAGGAGCTTCCGCTGCGTTACGGCGAGCTCGGCAGAGTGCACAGAAATGAGCTTTCCGGTGCGCTTCACGGTCTTTTCCGTGTTCGCTGCTTCACTCAGGACGATGCTCACATTCTTCTCGCTCCCGAGCAGATTCGTGACGAGGTCGTAAGAATAGCACAACTCTTTGACGAGGTTTACTCGCTCTTTAAGCTGCCCTATACCATTGAGCTTTCCACCATGCCCGAGGACCATATCGGCTCCGAGGAGGATTGGGAAATTGCCACAAATGCACTCGCGGATGCCATTACATCCGTAGGCAAGACCTATATCGTAAATGAGGGCGACGGCGCATTCTATGGCCCGAAGCTTGACTTCCACATTGAAGATTCACTCGGCAGAACCTGGCAGTGCGGCACTATTCAGCTCGACTATCAGCTTCCCGGCAGATTCAACCTTGAATACACCGGTGCTGACGGCGAGAAGCATTGCCCCGTTATGATCCACAGAGTTGTATTCGGCTCTGTTGAAAGATTCATCGGCGTTATCACCGAGCATTTTGCAGGTGCGTTCCCCACATGGCTCGCACCCGTTCAGGTCAGAATTTTACCGATTGCCGACCGTCATCAGGAGACCTGCGAGGCTGTAAAGAAAGTGCTTGAAGAAGCAGGCATAAGAGTTGAGGTTGACCTCAGAAGCGAAAAGCTCGGCTACAAGCTGCGCGATGCTCAGCTGCAGAAAATCCCCTATATGCTCGTTGTGGGCGATAAGGAAGCCGAGGAGGGCACCGTTTCCGTAAGAAGCAGAAAAGACGGCGACAAGGGCTCTATGGGCGTTGAAGACTTTAAGGCGTTCATCAAAGAAGAAATAGACAATATGGTTCTTTGAGAAAATTTTGTGCGGTATCCTTGCGGATGCCGCACTTCTTAAATCGGAGGCAGTTATGAAGCTTGAAGAAAAGAAACTTACCTCAACCGAGGTTTTTAACGGCGTGCTTATTCACCTTTACCGCGATACAGTTGAATTGCCAGACGGCAACGAGGCGGTGCGCGAGGTCATTCGCCACCCGGGCGCCGTATGTGTGCTGCCCGTGGATGAAAACGGCAATGCGTATTTCGTAAAGCAGTTCCGTTATGCATTCAATAAGGTTACGCTTGAAGCGCCCGCAGGCAAGCTCGAGCGCGGCGAGGATATTCTTGAAGCCGCCAAGCGCGAGCTGCGCGAGGAAACGGGGCTTACCGCAGAGAAAATCATACCCTTGGGCGAGCTTTACACCACGCCCGCTATGATTGACGAGGTAATTTACCTTTACCTTGCACGCGGACTTCACAGCGGCGAGCAGGATCTGGATGAGGATGAGTTCATAAATGTTGAAATTATTCCGCTCAAAAAAGCGGCGGAAATGGTTATGAACGGCGAAATCAAGGATGCAAAAACGCAGACGGTGATACTCAAAGCCGAAAAAATACTCACGGCAGAGAATTGAGAGTTTTCGGTTTTTCAATGTGAAAATAAGAACGAATTGTAGGGCGCGGCACCCCGTGCCGCCCGCTCAACCTCGCGGTTTTTCAACGCGGAAAACCAGAACAACCGGTAGGGGAGGCACACTGTGCCTCCCGGGTCAATCGCATAGCGATTGACAGTTTGCAATAACCTTTCGGTTTTGATTGCAAAAAGAAAGAAAAATCGGTACGGGCGGCGCTCCCGTGCCGCCCGGTTTGCCCGCCGCGGTGTTTGAAGCGCGAATGCGCGAGAATGCACGCGAAGGGCAAAAGGCAAACAACGCAGTTTTTCACAAACCGCGTTGTTTTTATATTTGCGTTATTTGCAACTGTCAATCGCTGCGCGATTGACCCGGGCGGCACGGGAGCGCCGCCCGTACCATTCGTTCTGAATTTTCGCATTGAAAAACCGCGAGGCAAAAGCAAATTTATTCGGATGAACACAACAAAAGAGGTCGGAATTTTGAGCATACAACTTTTAATTCCGACCTCTTAATTTTTATATTGAAATTGAAAACTTATTTTACAAGCTTTAATTTGAACATTGCGAATGCACCGCCGATTGCCGCAACAAGTGTTACAACAATGAGTGTGCCTACGGGCAATGTCGGGCTGAACAGCAGCACTATGCAGCCGACTACAATCGGGAATACGCTTATTTTGAAATACTTTTTGAAGTATGCCGCGCCGAGTGCGCCGAACAGTGCAGGCAGTACCTGATTGAATGCCGGAGCAAAGAATGAATCGGGGGCGGTGATTTTTGAAATCGCCGGTCCGAGAATAATAACGCCTGCGGCAATAATGATTGTTGTTACTATTGAGGAAACGCCTATGGAAACGGTGGCGATTATGTCGCCCTCCTCGGTGCCGGCTTTAACGCCTGCTTTATCCATAGCGCTCAAAGCGCAGGGCAGCTTGAGGTTTGCTATGTTGCCCGTAACAAAGCTCAGGTATGCGCCGGTGCCGAGCATGGGGGAGTATGTAACGACCTCTATGACCGCAGTGCCCCAGTAAAGCGGTATAACGCTCAAAAGCGCCTTGAACATCGGCTGTGCATCGGGCCACACATTGTAGTAGAGCGAGAAGATGAGCGGCACGCAAAGCAGTACAAAAAGTGCGGTTATTGTCCATATTCTGCCCCAGGTGTGAAGCTTATCGAAATAAGTTTTTGCTTTTTTCATTGTGCGCACCCCCTTAATTCCACCAGGTCCAGCCGACTATGGAAGCGGGCAGGATATTGGTAAGCACTATTGCCATACCCATACCTATAAACATCGCTATGGGCATAACAAAGTTTTCGAATTTAGTTAGCTTGAATTTCTTTGCAAGCGTGTCAAGTATCATAAACACGATTATCGAGGTGAGCATCGTGGCTATCGAAAGGAAGCCTGCATCGTTTGTGCCGTCGGCACTTTTGCCGTTGATGGCGCGGCAGACGAATGCGGCTATAATACCGATAAGCGCCGCGGCTGAAATGACATCGGCAAGTGCCGAGGTCTTTTCGTTTTTAACCACATTGCCGAGTTTTTTCTGTATCGTTTTGCAGAGGAACGGCAGCAGAATAAGCGGGAACACGCAGCCTATCGTCATAACCCACGCAATAGCCGAAAAGTCCTTCATGCTTGTGACCTCGCGTGAGATACTGCCGCCGAGCTGGTTGAGTATAGCCTCCGCCGCTACGGTTTCGTACTGAATATTGCCTATAACGGAAAGGCGAATCCACGGCAGAACTATGCCGAGTGCCGAGGTCAGCGCGATTACCGTTGCGAGTATCGAAATAGCCGGTGCTATCGTGAACAGTGCGCTTGAGGTCGCGGCATCTTTAAGTTTTTGCTTATCCATACCGAGAACGCCCGCGCGTTTCCACGCCTTTACGATGAAGAATACGGATTCGGCAACCACAAACAGAATTACGAATGCCGCAATGCCGTACATCAGACCGTTCGTTTTAAAATCCATTTTACCACCTCATATTTTAATGATGAAAGTTTAGCATAGCACGTTGTAAAAGTCAACAAAGATGCTTGTTGATGCACATTACATCCTTGCCGATTATATCAACTACGCCGTAATTGCCGTCACGAATGCTGCCCGGGTTAAAGAGGTATAACCCTGCCACATAATCCGATTTCGGCTCGTGTGTGTGACCGTAAAGCGCTATGGTGCAATGCTCGTCATTGGCATCAATGCGCAAATCGTAAAGTCCGTCTTTAACATGCTCTATATAGCCGTGCGTTGCAAAAATGCGTTTGCCGCCGAGCTCGCGAATATCGCGCTGCGGATATTTCGATGAAAAATCGCAGTTGCCGGTTACGGTGATGTACGTCTTTTCGGGGTGGAGCTGCGCCGCTTCTTCAAGCTGCGCAATGCCGTCGCCGAGGTAGTAAACATACTGCGCCGTCGGCTCCGCTTCTATGGCGTCAAGAATATACGACAATCTGCCGTGTGCATCGGAAAGAACAAGAATCCGCATATAATAACCGTCACTTTCATAAGATTTAATACATTATATATGATTGGGGCGGCGATTTCAATGAGTAATAGTGATTTTAAGGATTTGAGCGCAATTATTAAGGCGCTTTCGTCAAAAAACGGCACGGCGCCGAAAAATGAAAATGAGGTAAAGGATTTTATAAATACAAATCTTTCATCCGCGCAGGCGGCAAAGCTCAGCGAAGTGCTTGCCGATGAGAATAAGACCCGCGCCATTCTCGAAAGCGATGCGGCGAGGGCGCTTTTTGAACAGCTCGGCGGAGGTAAAAGGTAATGGCGGCTCCCGATTTAAGCGCAATACTCGGTTCGCTTTCGGCAGACGATATGGAAAAGCTGAAAGAAACGGCGGCATCGCTGCTCGGTAACCTGAACACCGCCGGCGGCGGTGCCGCAAGTCAGCACGAGTCGGGTAGCACGAACAATGTGCCGGATTTAAACGGTTTGCAGTCGCTCGGTATGCCGGATATGGCGTTTTTCAACAGCCTTGCTCCCGTACTTTCGGCTCTCAATGAACACGACGACCGCGTGGATTTTATAAACGCCATGAAGCCGCTACTGAGCGACGGCAGACGCAAAAAAGCCGACGAAGCCGCGCGGATAATACGGCTTCTGTCGGTGCTACCGGTGCTTAAGGACAGGGGGATTATGTAATGGCTCAGTACAGTTATGCCGACATTATGAAAATGCAGAACGATGCCGCAAGGCGCGTTGAGGAAATGCAGAAACGCGCCCGCAGTGTTTCCGGGCTTGATGAAGCACCCGCCGAAAAGCCGCATGAAAGCAGCACTACACCTGTAAAAGCGCAGCCTAAACGCATACCAATGCCCGACGATTACCTGCAAAAACTTAAAGATTACGCAGGTGGTTCGGCACCTCGCGGCGAAAACACCGAGCCTGTGAAAACGGATAAGCGGCAGGGTATGCTTCATTTACCCGAAATTGACGATGACAAAGCACTTATTCTTTCGCTGGTGCTGCTGCTTGCGGAGGAAAATGCCGATGAAACTCTGCTGCTTGCGCTCCTTTATATGCTTGCCTGATAAATACACACGCGAAATAGCGCGTATAGGCGATTTTGCAGTACGGCAGGGCATATACGAATGAAAACGGCAGCAGCGAAAGCAGCCGCCAGCCTGCCATGGAAAAGCCGAAAAGTGCGCCGTCGGCAAGAGCGCCGTCGCTTAATAATATACTCCGCCGTATAATGTCGCGGTTTTTAAGCTCGGGGTTTTTTATGGCGAGATATGAACACAAGCTGTAACGCCGTGTAATACAGTAACAAAACATTGTTCCGACTACGCTCAGTATTACGGCGGCAAGTGTCATAATGTAAGCCGGGGTGTTAAAAATGCCGTCACGGTAAACCGTAAAAAATGCCGATACCGCACACAGCAGCGCAGGGGTCATAAAAAACAGAAACCAAGCGGTTTTAAGCGCGAATAAAGATGTGTAGAGCCTGAAAGCTTTAAAAGCCTTTTTCGGCTTGCAAAATGAAAAAAGTTTTGAAAATTCGGGTTTGCGGTTTTCGCATATATCGGTGTAAAACGCAATTTCACCGATATGCAGCGCGCAGATAGTGACCAGCACCGCGAAACGAATGACCGCAAGTGCCGCAATAACCGTAAGGTTTGCGCCCGTGCCGCCGACCGTTTCGGTGAAGCTTTTAAAAAATTCGCGTTCTGTAAGCGCATAAATGCCGAATATCGCGGCAGCGGCGAGTGCCGCTTCGATTAAAAACACCGTAAATGAAGCAAGAAAGCATTTTGCCGTTTTACCGAGCAAAAGACTCTTTGCTTCTATTTTTATAAGACCGTTCATAGCATCCTCTCTTTGTGACACAGGTTTATTGCACTTTGTGCCACAAAGCTGCCGGGGTTTGTGCCACAAATACATAAA
>JAZUJG010000358.1:0-5515 GCA_045642645.1 Acutalibacteraceae bacterium
TCCCGACCCGGGCTATTGGTTCGGTGAAAACGGCAGGGGCTTCACAAGGCTTAATGTTGCCTGCCCTCGTGCCGTGCTCGAAAAGGCGCTCGATGCGCTTGAAAAGGCAATATCATAATTTTTGAGGTGAGTTTTTGAAAACAAAAATTATTTCCGTAATTCTTGCGGTAATTGTTTGTATTCCGTTTATTTCGCTCGCGGTAAGCGCAGCCGCCGAAACCACCGCACAAAGCGGTGAGGGCGAGTTCAGGCTGACGGTAGATGTGAATAAGCGCGAAACCAATATCGTTGAGGATGAAAACGGGATTCTGGGCTTGATTACCGATGACAGCGAAAAACAGCAGAAAGAAGCAAATAAAAAAATCTATATTGCCGTGCTGTCGGTGCTGCTCGTAATTGCGGTAATCGTGCTTGTAGTCAGCCTGCGCCGCGTTCCCGATGAAGATGATATCGAACTTGACGAGGATTCAGAGAAAAAAGAATAATTCCGAATTTACCCGACGGAGTGCATTTTGCACTCCGTTTTTTCGCCGTTTTGTGAAAAAACACAAAAATTTGCCCTCACCGCAATCCAATTTTTTTATAAATGCCATTGACAAGCGAAAAACATAAAAGTATAATTAACCTATATTGATAAATGCTGTGAAGGTATTATGCTTTCAGGTGCTCCTTTTTCAGAGAGCCGTCGGTCGCTGCAAGACGGTAAAGACACCTTCGGCAGTCTCGTACCGGAGCAGGGCGGCTGAAAAAGTTTCGGCTTTTAGGTTGCTTCGCGTGGGCGCGTTACAGCCCGGGGGTTTGTCAGAGCCCTGCTGAGAGGTCGTTCTTTAACGGCAAAACGGGTGGTACCGTGGTTAATTTTTAATCATCCCGCAGAGAATCACATTCGGTTCTCTGCGGTTTTTATTTTAAAGCGAGGTTTAGGTATGAGGAAAATATCAGTGTGCGATTTTACTTTAAGGCAGTTTGCGCAGTCCGGCAAAAATGACCTTCTTTTCAGGGAAAAGACGGCTATTGCCGCTTGTGCGGATAAAATCGGCGCCGACAAAATCGAATTACCCGCCGTCAATAGAGTGAAGGAAGATACCATCATCTGCAAAACGATTTCTTCCGTAGTTCAGAATGCCGAGCTTGCCATCCCCGTGGGCGATTCCGCCGAAAGTGTGGATGCTGCCTGGGAATGTGTCAAGGGCGCACAAAAGCCCTGCCTGCAGGTCGCACTGCCCGTTTCCACCGCACAGATGGAATACGGCTACCGTATGAAAGAGCCTGCTATGCTCGAGCAGATAAAAACTCTTGTAACTCTCGCAAAAGCAAAATGCGAAAATGTAGAGTTCGTTGCGCTTGATGCCACAAGAGCCGACGAAGCGTTCCTTATAAACGCCTGCCTTGCCGCCAAGGAGTGCGGTGCGGTCTGCATTACCGTGTGCGATGATGCCGGCATTTTCCTGCCTGCCGAAATCGCCGCACTCGTTGCAAAGGTCAAAAAAGCGTGCGATTTGCCGCTTTACATCTGCCTTTCCGATAACATCAGTATGGCTGTTGCCGGAGCGATTGCTTCCGTTGAAGCGGGTGCCGACGGCGTTAAAGCATCCATTTCCGGTGACGGCGTTCTCCTCACCGAAAAATTTGCCGAAGCCGTCAAGGTCAAGGGCGGTGCGCTCGGTATCGCCACCGCACTCAATTTTACCGAAATCCACAGCGATATAAATAAGACCATGAAAAATATTCTGCCCGAAAATCAATCGGAAGCGGGTCAGGGCATTACCTCTCCTACGGATATTTTCCTTGATTCCGAAAGCACCGTTGCCGATGTTGCCGAAGCCGCAAAGACACTCGGCTACGATTTGCCCGAAAAAGATAACGGCAAGGTGCACAAGGCTCTTATGCAGGTCTGCGAGCAAAAAAGCTCCGTTGGCTCAAAGGAGCTTGAAGCGCTTATCGCTTCCTACGCTTTGCAGGCTCCGTCCGCATTCCACCTTGTTTCCTACACCGCAAACTGCTCGGGTGCAGGCGCATCCATGGCACAGGTCACACTTCAAAACGGTGAAGAAACTCTCAACGGCGTTGCAGTGGGCGACGGACCCATAGATTCCGCATTCAGAGCAATCGAGTCAGTTATCGGCCATCATTACGAGCTTGACGATTTCCAGATCCAGTCCGTTACCGAGGGCAAGGAAGCACTCGGTTCCACGCTTGTGCGTCTGAGAAGCCGCGGCAGACTTTACTCCGGTACGGGTCTTTCCACCGATATAGTCGGTGCAAGCATACGCGCGTATATCAACGCTCTCAATAAAATCGTTTACGAGGAGAACTGACTATGAAGCTGGCATTTTCCACTGCTGATATCAAGCGCAGCTCATTCCTCGAAACCTGCAGGATGGCGTACGATTACGGCTACTCCGGCTTTGAAATATGCGATATTTACAGCGAGCGCAAGCAGCACGCCGACAGCATTTTCAGAAGCGGCAAAACGAGCGATGCAAAGCGCAAATTAAATAACCGCAATCTTGATATCTGCGTTGTTTCCTATCCGCACGAAATCGACACTTGCGGTGTCACTGCCGATGAACTCAAGCGTTATGTCGATACGGCACAATCGGTCGGTATCAATAAGGTCGTTTTAAGAATTGCAAAAGCAAGCGAAAGTGAACTTTACGATTTACTGCTGCCCGCAATCAAAAGGGCGGAGCAGACCGATACCGAAATTCTCATAGAAACCACCGGTATTTATTCCGATACCTCAAAAATCACCGACTTTATAAATTATTTCGGCTCCGTTGCACTCGGCGCCGCCTGGAATGTAAGGGCGACCTACTTCGATGCGGGCGAAAGTGCGGAAACCACCATTAAGCACCTCGGCGCGTATATCCGCTATGTCCGCCTCGGCGACAGAAAAGACGGCGTGAATGTGCTTATCGGCGAGGGTGATCTGCCGTTTGAATCCTTTATGCAGGCGCTCGATTCGCTCAATTACCACGGCTTTGTTTCTGTTGACTGGAACGATGAAATCGACGATGCCGATATCGTTCTCACGCATTTCAGCAATTTCATTTCCAATTCCTCACACCGCAAAAAAGACCGCAAGCCGCTTTATTACAACAGAGCGCATACCGGCTCTTTCCCGTTCAAAAAGTACGATGTGCTTGACAAGACCTTTTCGCAGGTGCTCGATGAGCTTGTTGAACGCTATCCCGACCAGTGCGCTTTCAAGTATACCACTCTCGATTACACCCGAACCTACGCGCAGTTCCGCAACGATGTTGATGAAACGGCGGCGGCGCTGATTGCGCTCGGCGTTAAGCGCGGCTATCATGTTGCCGTGTGGACTACGAATATCCCGCAGTGGTTTATTGTGTTCTGGGCAACGGTCAAAATCGGTGCGGTGCTCGTTACCGTAAACCGCGACTATAAAATTCACGAGCTTGAGTATCTTCTGCGTCAGTCCGACACTCACACGCTCGTTATGATTGACCATTTCAAAGCCATAAATTATAAAGATATCATCTGCGAGCTTTGCCCCGAGCTTGAAAATCTCACTCCCGGCAGCCCGCTCTACGCCAAACGGCTTCCGTTCCTGCGTAATGTGGTAACAGTAGGCTTTCAGCTCAACGGCTGCCTCGAATGGCAGGAGATGCTCGAAAAAGGCGCTTCGGTGCCTGCCGAGGAGGTGCGCAGGCGCGCTTCGCTCGTAAAGCCGTCGGATGTTGCCAATATGCAGTACACCTCCGGTACAACGGGCTTCCCCAAGGGCGTTATGCTCACTCACAATAACATTATCAACAACGGCAAAATCATAGGCGACAGAATGGACCTTTCCACCGCCGACCGTATGATGATTCAGGTGCCTATGTTCCATTGCTTCGGCATGGTGCTTTCCATGACCTCCACAATGACTCACGGCGGTACACTTTACCCGTTGCCGTACTTTTCACCTAAATCCTCGCTTGCCTGCGTAAATGACGAAAAAATCACCTGCTTCAACGGCGTTCCCACAATGTTCATTGCAATGTTCAACCACGCCGATTTTGCAAAGACCGATTTTTCATATATACGCACGGGCATAATGGCGGGTGCAAACTGCCCGCCCGAGCTTATGCGCAGGGCAGCGGCGGAAATGAATATGACCGAGATACTCAGTGTTTACGGGCAGACCGAGGCTTCCCCCGGCTGCACCATGGGCGAGGTCAACGAGCCCCTTGATTTGCGCGTTGAAACCGTCGGCAGCGCTTTCCCCGGTATTGAGTGTAAAATAATCGACCCCGAAACCGGGCTTGATTTGCCCGACGGCGAAAACGGCGAATTTGTGGTGCGCGGCTACAATGTTATGAAGGGCTACTACAAAATGCCCGAAGCCACCAAGGAAACCATTGATGCGCAGGGCTGGCTGCATTCCGGCGATATCTGCTGCAGAACACCCGAAGGCTATTACAAGGTTACGGGCAGGCTGAAAGATATGATAATCCGCGGCGGCGAAAATGTCTACCCGCGCGAAATCGAGGAGTTTTTATACACCAACCCCAAAATCAAGGATGTTCAGGTCATAGGTGTTCCCGATGAAAGCCTCGGTGAAGAAATTATGGCTTGCATAATACTTCAGAAAGGGGAGGAAATGACCGCCGATGAGGTCAAAGGCTATGTAAAATCTCACATGGCGGCGCATAAATGCCCCAAGTATGTTGAGTTTGTCGACAGCTTCCCCATGAACGCCGCAGGCAAAATATTAAAGTATAAGATGCGTGAAGACGCTATTATAAAACTCGGGCTCAAAAAGCCCGAATAATCAATCAATTCTTTTAAGGAGTGATAAAGTATGAACACATTGGAACTTATCCGTGAATACGGTCATGAAGAGGTAGCTTTCTTCAATAATGAAAAAGCCGGCCTTAAGTGCATCATCGCTATTCACAACACAAACCTCGGTCCGGCAGTAGGCGGCTGCAGACTTTACCCCTATGCCAGCGAAGAAGCAGCACTGTTTGATGTTCTTCGTCTTTCAAGAGGTATGAGCTTCAAGAACGCCGCGGCAGGTATGCCTCTCGGCGGCGCCAAGGGCGTTATCATCGCAAGACCCGAAGATAAATGCGAAGCTCTTTTCGAAGCATACGGCGAAGCTGTTGAATCCCTCAACGGCAGATATTTCACCGCAGAAGATGTAAACACCACCACACAGGATATGGATTGGGTAATGCACAAGACCAAACAGGTCGTAGGTAAAGCCACCGTCAGCGGCGATCCCTCTCCCTTTACCGCTATCGGTACTTTCGACGGTATCCGCGCAACTGCCCAATTCCTCAACGGCACCGATGACCTTCACGGCGTGAAGATTGCCCTCCAGGGACTCGGCCATGTCGGTTTCGACGTTGCAAAGCAGCTCGCAGCAGCAGGTGCAGACCTCTATGTTTCCACTTACTCGAACCGCAAGAATATGGAATATATGCTCTCCCTCGGCGCAAAGGAAGTTGAAGACAGCAAGATCTACGAAACAGAGTGCGACATTATCGCTCCCTGCGCT
>JAZUJG010000359.1:0-4247 GCA_045642645.1 Acutalibacteraceae bacterium
GCACCCACCGCCATACCCTCGGGTATGTTGTGCAGTATGACCGCGAACGCGAGCAAAAGCGTTTTGCGCATATCGCCGCAGTTCTTTGCCGTGAAATTTTCAAGGCGCGGTATTGCTTTATCGCTCAAAAGCAAAAACGCAACGCCCGCGGCAAAGCCAGCGGCGGCAGGCAAAAATGCAAATTTACCGAGCTGTGCCGAGCGTTCAATGGCGGGCAGCAGCAGGCTCCACACCGAAGCGGCGGTCATCACGCCCGCGGCAAAGCCCGAAAGCACGCGAAAAACGCTGCGCCGCGGCGCATTTTTCAAAAACAACACGCAGGCGGCTCCGGCGGATGTGCCGAAAAACGGAATGAGAAGCCCCTGCGCAATAAATCCGACCATTGAATTTCAACTCCTCGGTGTATAATATGCCGGGGAGCAGGGAATGACACGGGAAAATAATAAATATTTGCGTTGTTGAATTATTAAATGTAATATTGACTTTCAAATATGAGAATGTTATAATTTTCTCGAGATAAAAATGCGGAAACCGCAAAAATTCTTCGAGGTGCTTATGGAACTTGCAAGAAAAGAGTATTTACGGAAATTAATCAATAAAATGGACAATGGCAGAGTAAAGATCATTACGGGCATACGGCGCTGCGGTAAATCTTACCTGCTTTTTGAACTTTTTACCAAATATCTTAAAGAAAACGGTATAGCGCAAAATCAGATTATCGGGCTTGCTTTGGACGAATTGCAAAATGCGAAATACAGAAATCCGATTGAGCTTGATAAATATATCCGCGAAAAGATAACCGATGAATCTAAACGCTATTATATTTTGATAGATGAAATACAGTTTGTTTCCGAAATCCAAAATCCTTATGTTGACGCCGAAAATGCAAAGCTGACCTTTGTTGATGTTGTACTCGGACTTATCAAAATAAAAAATGCAGACGTTTATATAACCGGAAGTAACTCCAAAATGTTGTCCTCCGATATTTTGACACAATTCCGTGACAGAGGCGATGAAATAAGAGTGTTCCCGCTTTCATTTGCCGAATTTTATGAAGTTTATAAAGGAAATGAGCGTAACGCCTGGCTTGATTACTATACCTACGGCGGTATGCCCGTGGTGCTGTCACTTTCCTCGCATGAAGAAAAGAGCCAATATCTGCGTGATTTGTTTACACTGACTTATCTGAAAGATGTCATTGAACGCAATTCCGTCCAGAACGAAGCCGAAACACTCGAAATCTTGGTAAATACCGTCGCTTCCGCGATCGGTTCTCTTACAAATCCAAGTAAACTTTCAAATACTTTTGCCTCAGAAAAACACATCAATATCAATTCAACAACGCTTGATAAATATTTGAATTATTTTTCAGATGCGTTTTTGATAAGTAAAGTTCAGCGATATGATGTAAAAGGCAGAAAATATATTCACACCCCGGTGAAATACTACTTTACGGATGTCGGCATTCGTAATGCCCGGCTCGGTTTTCGTCAACAGGAAGAATCGCACATTATGGAAAATATTCTTTACTGCGATTTGATTCGCAGAGGCTATGACGTTGATGTCGGCGTGGTGGAAAAACACATTGTAACGGATGACGGAAAAAAAGTCAGAAAAAAATTGGAAGTCGATTTCGTTGTAAACCGCGGAAGCCGCCGATATTATATACAGTCGGCACTTTCCGTTGCAGATCCCGAAAAACAAAAGCAAGAGATCGCCTCGCTTATTCAAATTCCTGATTCTTTTAAAAAAATAATTGTTGTGCGTGATTATATAAAGCCCCGACAAGATGAAAACGGAATTTTATATATCGGCATAGAACAGTTTCTTTTAGATGATAATGCATTGGAAGCGGTGATATTATGAATTGGATCTGGTTAGACGAAAAGATTTACCCCGAATATCAAAAAAACTACCCGAATATCAACGGCACACCTGCCGAAATGCGCGAAAAATACCCCTACTGCGTGGCGCAGTTCAAAAAAACTTTTGCATTCGGCAAAAAAATCTGCCGCGCCGTAACCGAAATAAGCGCCGACAATTTCTTTCACCTGTTCATAAACGGCGAATTTACGGGCATCGGGCCTGCTGCGGCGGGCGGCGATTTTCTGTGCGAATGTCCTGCACCGAAGCACTATTTCAACACCTACGAAACCGAAATAAACGCGGACACGCTTTCGTTCGATATACATGTGCGCCTGCTTTCGCAGAAGCTCACCGATTATTCGCGCGGCTGCGGCGGCGCTGCCGTAAAATGCACCGTATTCTTTGAAGACGGCACAGAAACCGAAATCAGCACCGACGAAAGCTGGCTCTGCCGCAGAATAAGTGCCTACAACGCGCCCTGCGGATTTGATTCGACACTGCCCGAATGCGATTTTTCAAACGCGGTGAATACCGAAGACCGCTGGCACGCCGAAAAAGCACCCATACCGATGCTTTCGTTCAACGAGGTTTTCAATAAAAAATTCACCGTGCCCGCAGGCGAAACGCTCACTGAAAAAATAGAGCTTGACCGCATTTACGGTGTTTACCCCGTCATAAAAGCAAGCGGAGGCTGCCGAGTTACAGTTGAAACGCGCGAGCTTCAAGGGCAGGTAACCGATACCGAAACCGCGGTTTTCGGCGGCGAGGGCGAATATTATTCGTTTATTATGCACAGCGCAGGCGAGGGCGAAGTGAAAATCGAAAACTTATCCGAAAGCCCCGTTACTGTCAAGTTATTTCTTGTTGCCACCTGGTACCCCGTTGAAAAGCAGGGCAAATTCGTGTGCAGCGATGAGGGGCTAAACAAGGTTTACGATGTCTGCGCGCATACACTTAAAATCTGCCGCCAGACACTTCACCTTGACAGCACCAAGCACCAGGAGCTGCTTGCCTGCACAGGCGACTATTATATAGAAAGCCTCATTACACTTTATATGTTCGGCGATATGCGCCTTGCGGAATTTGATGTTATGCGTACTGCCGACTGGCTCAAAGCGAACAACGGACGGATGTTCCACACCACATACAGCCTTATATGGGTGCGTATGCTGCTTGACACATACACCGCCACGGGCAATAAAGCACTTCTCACCTACTGCAGGGTGGGGCTTGATGCTCTGCTTGCGCGTTTCGATACCTACCTCGGCGGCAGCGGACTTGTGGAAAATCCGCCCGACTATATGTTTGCGGACTGGACGGTAATTGACGGTTACAGTATGCACCATCCGCCCAAAGCACTCGGTCAGACCGTGCTCAACGCCTTTTATTACGGTGCACTCGTAAACGCCGAAAAGATTTACAGCCTGCTCGGTGAAACGGAACGCGCCGCCGCACTCAAAGCGCAGGCTGAAAAATTCAAAGTTACTTTCAATACCGAATTTTTCGACGAAACGCGCGGTATGTACTTTGACGGCAAAAACGGTAAATATGAGCCGAACGAGTGGCTCCCCGAAAATTCCGACAAAAAGTATTTTTCAAAATACCCGACTATACTCGCCTGCCTTTACGGTCTGTGCGAGGGCGAAAAAGCGGCAAAGCTGCTTGAACGCGTAATGTTTGATGATACGCTTCAGGATATTCAGCCGTATTTTATGCACTACGCGATATGCGCCGTGCGCAAGCTCGGTCTGTTCCCGAAATTCGGTATGCAGCTTTTGGACCGCTGGAAACCTCTTGCCGAGGAATGCTCAAAAGGTCTTAAAGAGGGCTGGATAGCCCCCGAAGAAACATATTCATTTGACCATTCGCACGCGTGGGGCGGCACCATTGCCTACCAGCTGCCCTCCGCAATCAGCGGTATGAAGGTGCTTGAAGCGGGTATGAAAAAATTAAGCTTTGACCCCGAGCTTTACGGACTTGAATATGCAGATATTGACATTCCGACAAAATACGGTATTATTTCATTAAGGCTTAAACGCGGTTGCACACCCGAAATCACCGCGCCCGCCGATATTGAAATAACTTACCCGACAGATAAAATTTTGTAATCAGGGTGATACTATGCAGAAAGAAAAAATCAAAAAAGCCGTTGTTTCGGCTCTGTTTCTGGCGCTCGGTCTTGTGTTGCCGTTTCTGACGGGGCAGATACGCGAAATAGGCAGTATGCTGCTGCCTATGCACCTGCCCGTATTTCTGTGCGGACTTATTTGCGGCTGGCAGTACGGTCTTGCCGTGGGCTTTACGGTGCCGCTTATGCGTTCGCTTATTTTCGGTATGCCCGTTATGTACCCGAATGCACTCGCCATGTCGCTCGAGCTTGC
>JAZUJG010000360.1:0-1624 GCA_045642645.1 Acutalibacteraceae bacterium
CAGCGTTGAGGATAAGCGCATAGATAAAATTAAAGTCGAAATTACTCCGCTCGCAGAAGATGCCGAGAGGAAAGACGAAGAATAAAAAAAGGCAGCTTCGCGGGTGTGAAGCTGCTTTTTGATAAGACAACAGTTAATATACGCGAAAGGAGATTTATTATGGAAAGCAACAAAAAATCATTGAAAAATCAGATTTTAACGCTTGTTTTTTCGGTGCTGATTCTCGGCGGTGCGGGCTATACGGGTTACTCGCTCTATTATGTGGTAACACGAATGAACAGTTACGGCGAGCTGGCTCTGTACGGTGCACTTTCGGCGCTGCTTGCGGGCTTCGCGGCTCTGCTTTACACATTCGCGGCGGGTAAAAGCAAAGTCAAAAAAGTGATAATTCCGCTTGCGGCAGGCATATTGACGGGCGCGGTTTACGCGTTTGTGATACTGCTTCTGCTTAGTATGAATATCGTCAAGGATATATACGAGATGGGCGCATTTTTGCTTTTAGCCGTGCTCATTGCCGTTGTCGGCGTGTTTCTTGCGGCGGCATTCTTTGCCGAAAGCAAAAAATACCGTAAAATACTTAACCGCATAATTGCCGCGGTGCTGGCGGTTTCGGTTCTGGGGGGAATAACCGTGTGCGCATTTGAAGCATTTGATGACAGGTCATTTGTGTTTTACGATAAAGCCGTTGACGGCTTTGAATCCGTTTCGGCGGAGGAAATAAAACTCACCGCAAATGAACTTGCGGCGAGCGAAAAATGGTATTACGAAAACATAGTGAATGCAGGTGCGAACGGCATTGCTCCTGCCTACGATTTTACCGTAGACGGTGTATCGTTAAGGTCGAGCCTTGCCGAATGGAGCTTTGAAACGACCGAAAAAACGGAAAACGGTGTTGTAAAGAATGTTATTACACTCACCAATGCCGCCAAGAACTTAAAGGCGACCGTTTCTGCGGCTTTATATAAGGCAAAGGCGACTTGCAACTGGTCGGTCTGCATTGAAAACACCGGCAGCGAAAACTCGGGCATAATCACCGATTTTTATGCGATTGATACCGACCTCGCAAAAGGTGAAAAGGCAGATGTTTACTACTGCCGCGGCAGTGATGCAACCGTAAAGGATTTCACACTTTACACACGCGATATGTCAGAGGGCAAAAAGGTGTTTGAAAGCATTGACCGCACCACCACCGAGTTTCTGCCGTACTTTAACTTTGTTTCGGATTCCGGTGCTTTCGTGCTCGCTTCGGGCTGGACGGGAAGCTGGAAAGCAAGCTTTGAGTCAAGTGAAAACGCCGTAAATGTAAAGGTTTCGCAGAAAAAGTTTGCTTCGTACCTCACCGCAGGTGAAAAGGCATTTTCACCCGAGGTCAGCCTTACATTCTATTCGGGCAAAGCACTTAAGGGCTTCAACATTTTCCGTAAGTTTGTCAAAGAGGATATTACACCCGCGAACATTTCGCAGGTTACTTACCAGTGCGCAGGCGGCGGCACATTTGATGCTCAGGCGGCACTTAACGAAATCAAGAACAGCGGCGTTATAGAGTATATCGACAGCTTCTGGTTCGATGCAGAGGCGTGGTTCTATGACGATACCAAATCGAATTGGTATGATAATGTAGGAA
>JAZUJG010000361.1:0-3628 GCA_045642645.1 Acutalibacteraceae bacterium
ACGGCTATGGAATAAATGCCGACTGCAACAAGTGCGATATAGAGCTTGCTGTTAGCCTTGATTACAGAGGGCTTGAAGCCGTAAATGAGGTCAGCCCAGTAGTTTGAATCCTTTTTCTTTTCGCCGTTTCGTGAATCCTTGAGCGAGAACAGACCGATTACGCCGCAAAGAATGACGAAGCCGCCGATTGCAAAGAAGAAGTTTGCATAGCCGCCGATTGCTTCAATCATACCGCCGAGCACCACAACTATAACAGTTGCCACTACGGGTAAAATCGCAAGCACGCTTTCGGCGGTCGCGCGGTTTTTGGTGGTGGTAATATCGGTAACCCACGCATTGAATGCCGAGTCGTTTGAGGTGGAGCCCACAAAGGTCATAACGCAGTCCATTACCACAATTGTGAGTGCGGTGGCGGTAACCGCCTTTGCCGCATCGCTTATGCCGAAAATGCCCGAAATATTCTCTTTGGTAATGAAGCCGAAAGCCGCCGTTACAACGCCCCATATTAAGTAGCCTGCCGAGATGAACAGCTTGCGCTTGTTCATTTTGTCGGAAAGGTTGCCCATAATGAATGTGGTAACAACAGCCGTAACCGCGCTGAGTGCAACCATAAGGCGTATAGCCGTCATTGACGGCAGCGTGCCTGTTGCAGCGCCGCCCTCGTAAACCGTATTGTACATAAATGTATTGAAATACATATTTTCGAGATTCCACGCCACCTGGCCGGTGAAGCCGAATAAGCACAGGTTAAACCATATTCTGCCACCGAGTTTGTTTTCGGCAAGAGTTTTTCTGCCGGATCTGCTCATAAAATCACCCCATAATATTGATAGAAACATTATGTACCAATTACCGTAAAATGTCAATAAATATAACTTGTGAATAAAATACCTCATACATCCAATAATTTTTTGTATGAAAAATAAAGGTTTTTTAAGTTTACAAAACAATTCCGATATGTTATACTTTTTTATATGTTTTTGAAAGGAGGGCGTTTTTTGGAACATTCATTCGTTCACTTTGCGGCAGATAAAGTTCTTTCCGTTGTTCTAAATAGAGTCGATAAAGACCCTGTGAAAAGTCTGTCATTCATTCTCGATGTCGCCGAAAAGCATTTCAAAATGTTTCCGCAGAAAAATTTTGACAGAATGAGAAACGGCGTGAACGACCCGGACAATGTTTATATGCAGCTTGCAAATTCCATATTAAAGGATGTTGACCGCAAGCTCGTAAAATCGCTCTTACTTTCACTCGGCATACACGCAGGCTACTACGGCACCAAAACCGTTCGCGCCAAGCGTGACCAATACAACTGCAATATCCCGTGGATAATACTCTTTGACCCCACAAGCGCCTGCAACCTCAAATGCAAGGGCTGCTGGGCGGCGGAGTACGGCCACGAGCTGCAGCTTTCGCTTGATGAAATGCGCAGCATAGTTAAGCAGGGGCGCGAACTCGGCACGCATTTTTATATGCTTACGGGCGGCGAGCCGCTTATCCGCAAAAAAGATATTGTTACACTCGCTTCCGAAAATCCCGAGTGCACATTCCTTGTATATACAAACGCCACGCTTATTGACGAAAAGCTCTGCGCAGATATACGCCGCTGTGGTAACATAGTGCCCGCCCTTTCCATTGAGGGCAGTGAGGAAAGCAACGATTTCCGCCGCGGCGAAGGCGCTTACGGCAGAACCATAAAGGCTATGGAGCTTTTAAAGCGCGAAAGAATACTTTACGGACTTTCCGTCTGCTACACCTCAAAAAATGTTGAAACCGTCACAAGCGGTGAGTTTATTGATAAAATGACAGGTCTCGGTGCAAAGTTTGCGTTTTACTTTAACTTTATGCCCGTGGGGCACAATGCCGACAAGGCGCTTATACCCACACCCACACAGCGCAAATATATGTACTACTGGCTCAAAAAGATGCGTAACGGTCACACCGGCAAGCCGATTTTCGTATTCGACTTTCAGGATGACGGCGAATATGTCGGCGGCTGCATAGCAGGCGGCAGAAACTACTTCCACATAAATTCAAACGGCGATATAGAGCCGTGCGTATTCGTGCATTACAGCGACTCCAATATTAAAACCGATACACTGCTTGACGCACTCAGAAAACCGCTGTTTATGGCGTACCGCAAGGGTCAGCCGTTTAACGACAACCACCTTATGCCCTGCCCGATGCTTGAAAACCCCGATATTCTGCGCAGAATTATTAAGGAAACGGGTGCAAAGAGCACCGACCTCGTTTCGCAGGAAAGTGCCGATACGCTCTGCTCAAAATGCGACGATTTCAGCAAAGCCTGGGCACCCGTGGCGGACGAGCTGTGGAGGAACAACCCCCACCCGAAAACACATACGCAGTACTACCGCGACCACAAATAACCGGATATTATATAAAAACAACCCCGAAATCGCTGCTTTTCAACGGTTTCGGGGGATTTTGTATTTATATTCGTGCGTTTTAGTGTGAATATTACAAAATATTCGGTTGATTTTTGTACGAATATTTGCTGATGATCGTTATATTATCGTAAGTATATCACCGAATCCGGTAATATCAAAGACCTCCATAATATCGGAATTAACATTGCAAATTGTCATTTCGCCTTTGGCGTTCATTGTCTTTTGGGCGGTAAGCAACACGCGAAGTCCTGCCGAAGATATATACTCAAGCTTTTCAAAATCAAGACTGAGCCCGGTAATGGCATCGTAACTGCTTTTAAGCTCGGCTTCAAGCTGGGGTGCCGTGGATGTGTCGAGCCTGCCGACAAGCGCTACCTTTAATTCGGTGCCGTTTTTTTCGGTGATTATTTCCATAAAAGCATTTCTCCTTTAAATGTTTTCGAAAATTTTGTTTACAAGATAAACATATTCATTATAAGCTGCATATTCCTTCAAATCCGAAAGGTATTCGGCAACGGTACGGTAATACCATGCCTGGATTTTCGGATCCTTCTGGTGAAAACCCTGCCACAGGTCGCTGCCTTTTTCAAGGTACAGCCTGTAAAACGAACGCATATTTGAGAGTTTGTCGCCCATCCAGAGCATTTTAACCGCAATATCTTCGGTATTTTTAAGCACTTCAAGCGACTCGGCTTTGCGAATCTGCCAGGTTTCCGTCGGCGGACGGTCAACGCGCTTGTCCTCTGTTTCGGAAAGCACAAGCTCCGCCACCCTGTCACCGAAACGCTCACGCAATTCATCCTGCGTAACGCCGGCATCCTCTATAACATCGTGCAGCAACGCCGCGGCAAGCAGCTCGCGGTCGCCGCTCATGGTCGAAACTATGATCGCAGCCTCTGTGGGATGCACTATATACGGTGCATTGTTTTCGCGCCTTGTTTGCCCGCAGTGCTTTTGCGTGGCAAAAATCAGCGCCTCGTCAAAAATATCCATTATTGTCTCCGATTCGGTTTTGATACAATATAACATATATTTTTCAGATTTTCAACATCTTACGGAAAAAAACAGATTGCAAAAATAACTTGACGGTATTTAATAATAGTTATATAATGATTTTGAATTGTTTTACAATTAACAATATTATCGGAGGGAAATTCATGGATCAGAAATTACAGCCCCTGTTCACACCGTGGAAAATCGGTAACTGCGAAATCAAAAAC
>JAZUJG010000362.1:0-4432 GCA_045642645.1 Acutalibacteraceae bacterium
AATCGAGCCCGCGTGTTTCGCGCGTGGGTGCAAGCACCGAAAATTTCTTTTTTACGAGTATAAGGCACAAAATGCCCGAAACCGCCTGCGCCGCCACGGTAGCCACCGCCGCGCCGCGAACGCCCATTTTGAATACGATAATAAGAAGCAGGTCAAGCCCTATATTCAAAAACGATGAGAAAATGAGGAAATACAGCGGCGTCTTACTGTCGCCGAGTGCTCTGACTATGCAGGCGAGTATATTATATAAAATCGTTGCCGAAATGCCGGCAAAAATCACCACGATGTATTCGTATGACTGCGCAAAAATATCATCGGGTGTGTTGAGCGCGCGCAAAAGCGGCTTTGTGAGTGCCACCGCAACGGCGGTAAGCACTACCGCAAGCGCAGATGCGGTGTAAATAATGTTCGCCACATATTTTTTCAGCCGTATTTCATCGCGTGCGCCGAACGCCTGCGCCACGGGTATTGCAAGCCCCGAGCAAAGACCGATTATAGTACCGATTACAAGAAAGTTAAGCGAGCCGACCGCACCGACTGCCGAAAGCGCCGTTTTACCGACGAACCGCCCGACTATCACCATATCTGCCATATTGTAAAACTGTTGGAACAAATTGCCGAGCATAAGCGGCAGGCAGAACTTCACGATGTTTTTCATCGGACTTCCGACAGTCATATCCTTTGTCATTTATACATTAACCCCGAAACATTCAAATTAAACATTTTCACTGCCGTTAACAACTTTATAAGCCATATCCGGCACATCCGACATAATGCAGTCGGCGCCGATCGAATTAAGCCTTGCCACCTCGTCGGCATCGTTTATTGTCCAATACTGCACCGCAATGTTATGACGGTGCGCGTAGTTGATTATCCTCTCTGTACCCAGACGGATTACATAGAACTGATTTGCGGGAATCTGCAAAGCCTCGAACTTATAAAAATCATCACCGAGGTCAATATTGAGCGTAGCCGCAAAGTAGAAAAGCACAACCTCCTTAATGCCCGAAGAACGCAGCATATCGGGGTGGTTATTATCAACATATTCGGTAACATCACCGTTGAAGGTGCCGAACACGGTCTTTTCAACAAGGTCTCTTTCCTTGAGTATTCTGTAAAGCTCATCCGCCGCCTTGAAGCCGTTTTCGCCGGCATCCTTTATTTCGATTATGTATCTGAAATCGCCGTTGGACTGCAGGTAATCGAGCACATCCTCAAGCAGAAGCGGATGCAGATCATCGGGTATATCGTCGCCGCGAAGCCCTCTGTACGGGTAATTGCCGTTTTCATCGCGGAAATTTTCGCCGAAATTGAGCTGCATAAGCTCATCGTAGGTTTTGTCGGCAGGCACAACGCCCTCCGCGCCGAAAGCCTCGGCGGAGTTTGTGGTTCTGTCAAGCGTGCCGTCGTGCAGCAATATAAGCTTGCCGTCTTTTGTGATATGCAGGTCAAATTCAAAAACATCAACATTGAAGTTTTCGCTTTCAATGCAGTTTTTGAATGCCATAAGCGTATTTTCGGGAGCTATGCCGCCGCCCGAACGGTGCGCCGAAACAAGAGTTTTGTCGGCAGTGATATACGGGTTCGTCATTTGGTCGGCATTTGCCTTTTCGCCCGGCAGGAATGTGCACACCGCCGCCGAAGCGCCTATAATAACTACGGGAATAAGTACGATAATGAGAATTACCGCAATTATTCTTTTAATAATTTTAACTGCTTTGCGTTTACTGCGTCTGCTCATAAACTGACACCTCTGTTAAAAATTTACATCTTAAATTTACCACACCGCACCGCGTTTGTCAAACAAACATATTGTATTTTAATAAAACTGATGATATATTAAGAAACAAAGGGGGAATATTATGGAAAAACATCTTAATTTCAAAGAAATCGCCGCCTATTCGCTCGGGCTTTTCGGCTTTCAGGCAATAGTCGGTCTGCTCAACTCCTACCAGGCGGAGTTCTACTACACCCAGATGGGCGCCGACCTTGCAGTTGTGGGCATACTCATTCTCGCGGTTAAAATCGTTTCCGCAATCTTCGACCCCGTGGTAGGCAATATGATAGAACGCAAAAACAGCCCCAAGGGCAAGCTCAAACCGTTTATTGCCTACTCAATCATTCCGCTTGCAATTACAACGGTAATAATCTTCATTAAAGTGCCGTTCACGGGCATAGGTCTTTATGCTTACATATTCATAACATTCCTGCTGTGGAGCATGGCGATGACTCTCGGCGACGTGCCCTCGCAGGGTATCGCCTCGGTACTCACGCCCAACCCCGAGGAAAGAACGAATGTTATTTCAATAGCCAACACCTTTAAGCAGGTCGGCTTTTCCGCCTGCGCGGTAATTGTTCCCGTGGTGTGCATACTCGTTCCCGGCGGCTCAAAGGTTTTCGGCATTGAAAAGGGGCAAAAGGATGCCCCGATGATAGCAAACGAATATTTCTTCACCGCATTGCTTGTGGCAATAGCCGGCTGCGCTCTGTTTGCGCTCATCTATTTCATCAACAAAGAGCGTGTCCCCTACACCGCCGAAAAAATGAGCTTCAAGGAAATGGGCTCCGCATTAAAGGCAAACAAGCCTTTGATGATGGTCATTATCTCCTATTTCCTCGGCGCAGGCAGGCAGATGTCCATGGCAATTCAGGTGCAGGCATCCAATGCGCTTTTAGGCAGCCAGAACTATGTTATAGTGCTCGGCATTACAATGGCTATAGGCTCTATGGCGAGTATGGCTATTACACCCATGCTCATCAAAAAGCTCGATGAAAAGAAAGTATTTATCGGTATGTCGCTTTACGGCTTCATAATCTCCATAGCGGCATTCGTCGTTTACGCGCTTATAACACCGAATATGATAGTTATGTTCATATTCTTCTTCCTTATCGGCTTACAGTTCGGTGCGGTAACGCTTATGCCGATGATCATGGTTGCCGACTGCGTCGATTACTACGAATACAAAACCGGCAAACGCGTGGAGGGTCCCGCATTCTCCATCCTCACGCTCACCATCAAGGTCTGCCTTGCAATAGGCGCCGCGCTCGGTCTTATATTCATTCAGTTCTCCGGCTACGATGCGGCGGTTACAGCCACCACATCCACAAAGAATATTGTTTATTTCGCTTACACCGCAATGCCCGGCATATTCAGCCTGCTCGCCATATTCCCCATGCTCAAATACGATGTTGTGGGTAAAAAGAAGCAGGAAATCGCCGATGAACTCAAAAAGCGCCGCGAAAGTGCGCAGTCGAACTGATACGAATTTGCAATTTTTGAATGTTGACCGAACTTAAGAACAACTAAATCAAAACTCTCCGTTTAATTGCAAAGCAAAGATACGGAGAGTTTTATTACATGAATCAGCAATGATAATAGAATTAATTTTCAGTCAATTATCTCGTAACTGAAATCGTTGAAATTCAATTCTTTATTAAACTTTATTTTATCTTCCAAAACTTTATGCATTATTTCGATTTCGGGATCAAATTCCTTTGGCAAACTCAATTCACCTTTGATTATCACCTTATCCGCATCGCACTCGCTCCACAGCAAATCCCAAAATGCATCCCAATTTTTACCGTACCAGTCAGGAAAATCAAATGCCAACCGGATTCGTTCATGAATTTCGCTGTAATACTTACAACCTTTGAGATTCAATTCAATTATTTTCATAATCTCCTCCTTATACGATTTCAAAAAATGTTTTATAATGGTCGTATGTTACAAATACCAACCCGTCGTTTGACCATAGTATTCTTTGACCATTTCTTTTGCCTAACCTATAATTTATATCTGCTTCATACCATATTCGATTGTTTGATTCCGGCAAATGACCGTTTCTGTTATTGTATATACCAACAACAATCATTTTATCCGGAATAAAATTTGATGGCCATTTTCCAGGTTCCCAACCTGCCAATCTTGCAGCATCAACAGTTATGTAATTATTTGGCAAAGTACCGTAATTTTTAATATACCAATCAGCTCCGTTTATTCCGTCTATTGTTGACGTACCAGCTGTTATTGTTTTCATCGGTTCTATTTTACACCTGCAATTAATATGCAGCAACGGACTTGGTTTGGGTATTTCAGAAATCCGCCATATTTTGCCATGATTTTTTTCACATTCCAAACATCGCTTGAAATCTTCAATACTTACCCAATGTTTATATTTTGCGCTTGTGGAAATTTGCGGTCGCAATTTCCCACCATTTAATTATGAATCTAATATTGCTTTTACTAATCCGAACATTTATACCTTCCACTTGTTTGAGAACATTTGTTTGCATAATAACACATGCTGATCAGCTTTTCAACCCAAATAAGCATTTCATTTGTTTTTTTGTTTTATATAAATGTCGGTTGACAAACAATAAAGATATGCTATAATGAAAACAGAAGGACGACCGATAGACGGTTACGCCCTCA
>JAZUJG010000363.1:0-5804 GCA_045642645.1 Acutalibacteraceae bacterium
TAGCTTCGGCAGCATCTTCTATAAGCAGTGCCCCGTGCTTTTCGCAAATCGACTTGATTGCAGGAATATCGCCACAAAAGCCGTAAAGCTCGGCACACACCACAAGCTTAACATCCGGATAAAGCTCAAATGCTTTTTCAAGGGCAGCGGGATCCATATTCCACGACTTTGCCTCAGTATCAATAAACACCGGTATTCCGCCCTCATACACAACCGGATTAAGTGTTGCACCGAACGTCATATCAGAGCAAAACACCTTTTTGCCCTCGAGTGCACCATGGCTGACCGCCGGTCTGCCATATAAACGCTCACCGGCAAGCTTAACACAAAGATGAAGCGCAGACGTGCAATTGCAAAGTCCGACCGCATATTCTACTCCGGACTTTTCTGCTGCAATTCGCTCTACTTCATTGATATTTTCACCGACTGTGCTCATCCAATTTGTGCGGAAAGCTTCAGTCATATATTCCAATTCTTCACCATGCATTGTCGGACTTGAAAGCCATACTTTATTCTTAAAAGGTGTTATATCGTTCCTGATGAACATTGTTACCCTCCTTGAAAAATGCGAATACAACAAATTTTTAATTCAATGCCGCATCATGCCAAATAATATGCAGAACTTTATGTCACACATTACTTTAACCGCAATAACACAAACTAAATCTCTGTCATGTTGAATAATCTAAACAAAGTGCATTTTTCTATTGTACATAATCTCTATACTATCCGATTTCGCCGAATATTCAAAAAGCGCACCTGAATATTCAATATATTTTAACATTTTCGACAAAGTTTGTAAATACCAAAAGATGAAAAAATTACATAAATTCGCATTTTGTACTATTTCATTTCAGCATTCCACAATGTACACATCATTATAATAACCACGAAATGCAAAAACCAACAATTATGTTTGTATTCACTCAAGCAAATCATTGCAATTCGCTTTCGTGAAGCACTACACCGACCTCTTTTAATCGGTGCTGAAGCAGCACTGAGTTGTAATATCATCGGCATCCCCCGTTGCATCAACAACGGTTTTTACGCCTATGGCGGATCTGCTGGATTTGTTTTCAACAATAAGGTGGTTTATTCTGCCGTCGGTCACATACCACGGTGCCGTAAAGAAGGTCAACACCGCTTTCAGCCAACAGATTTTCAAGGTCGCAGGCGTACACCTGCGGATTATATTCACTTGTCACCGCCAGCACTCTTGAAGGTTCAATTACGGTGGTATTCATAACAAGCCTCTCAAACATTTCAACAATTTATTGCGACAAAATCCATACGCTTTTCATTATAATATTTTCCGGTAAATTGTCAAGAAAACACCCCTCGGAGCAAACCGAGGGGTGTTGATTCGTTTTATAAATCCTATTACTTAGTCCTTAATAGCTGCCTGAGCTGCTGCGAGGCGAGCGATCGGAACACGGAAGGGTGAGCAGGATACATAGTCGAGGCCGATCTTGTGGCAGAACTCAACGGAAACGGGGTCGCCGCCGTGCTCGCCGCAGATGCCGCAATGCATGGTGGGACGAACGCCCTTACCAAGCTCAACAGCCATCTCCATAAGCTTGCCAACGCCTGTCTGGTCAAGCTTTGCGAAGGGATCGTTCTCATAGATCTTCTGATCGTAGTAAGCGCCGAGGAACTTGCCTGCATCGTCACGGCTGAAGCCGAAGGTCATCTGGGTAAGGTCATTGGTGCCGAAGCAGAAGAATTCAGCTTCCTTAGCGATATCATCGGCAGTAAGAGCTGCTCTGGGGATTTCGATCATGGTACCTACTTCGTACTTGAGGTCAATGCCTGCAGCGGCGATCTCAGCATCGGCGGTAGCAACAACTATATCCTTAACGAACTTGAGCTCTTTAACTTCGCCAACAAGGGGAATCATGATTTCGGGAACGATGTTCCAGTCAGCATGAGCCTTCTTAACGTTGATAGCTGCGCGGATAACAGCCTTGGTCTGCATCTTTGCGATTTCGGGATAGGTAACGGTAAGGCGGCAGCCACGGTGACCCATCATGGGGTTGAACTCGTGGAGGTCGGCGATAACCTGTTTGATGTATTCAACGGTCTTGCCCTGAGTTTCGGCGAGAGCCTTGATGTCGGCTTCTTCGGTGGGAACGAACTCATGGAGAGGCGGATCGAGGAATCTGATGGTAACGGGGCAGCCCTCAAGTGCTTCGTAGAGAGCTTCAAAGTCGCCCTGCTGATAGGGAAGGATCTTTTCGAGAGCAGCTTCTCTCTCCTCAACGGTTTCAGCGCAGATCATTTCGCGGAAGGAACCGATTCTTTCGGGATCGAAGAACATATGCTCTGTACGGCAAAGGCCGATGCCTTCTGCGCCGAGCTCGCGTGCCTTCTTGGCATCTCTGGGAGTGTCGGCATTGGTGCGGACTTTGAGCTTTCTGTACTTGTCAGCCCAAGCCATGATTCTGCCGAATTCGCCTGCGATCTGAGCGTCAACGGTGGGGATAACTTCGCCGTAGATGTTGCCGGTAGTACCGTCGATGGAGATGTAGTCACCCTCAACGAAGGTCTTGCCTGCAAGCTCGAATTTCTTATTGGCTTCGTCCATCTTGATATCGCCGCAGCCGGAAACGCAGCAAGTACCCATACCGCGAGCAACAACTGCTGCGTGAGAGGTCATGCCGCCGCGTACTGTAAGGATGCCCTGAGCAGCCTTCATACCGGTGATATCTTCGGGAGAAGTTTCAAGACGAACAAGAACTACCTTTTCGCCCTTTGCGTTCCAGCTCTCTGCATCGTCAGCTGTGAAAACAACCTTGCCGCAGGCAGCACCGGGAGATGCGCCGAGGCCTTTGCCGAGGGGCTTTGCAGCCTTGAGAGCCTTAACATCGAACTGCGGGTGAAGAAGAGTATCGAGGTTTCTGGGATCGATCATTGCAACAGCCTTGTTCTCGTCGGTCATGCCCTCGTCAACGAGGTCGCAAGCGATCTTGAGAGCAGCCTGAGCAGTTCTCTTACCGTTGCGGCACTGGAGCATATAAAGCTTGCCGTTTTCAACGGTGAATTCCATATCCTGCATATCGCGGTAGTGGTCTTCGAGAATGTCGCAAACCTTTACGAACTGAGCATAAGCTTCGGGGAACTCCTGTTCCATCTGAACGATGGGCAGGGGAGTACGAACGCCTGCAACAACGTCTTCGCCCTGAGCGTTCTTAAGGAACTCGCCCATAAGCTTCTTTTCGCCTGTTGCGGGGTCACGGGTGAAGGCAACGCCTGTGCCGGAATTGTCATTAAGGTTACCGAATACCATAGGCATTACGTTAACAGCGGTACCCCATGAATACGGGATATCGTTGTCGCGGCGGTAAACGTTTGCACGGGGGTTGTCCCATGAACGGAAAACAGCCTCGATAGCGAGCTTGAGCTGCTCAACGGGGTCAACGGGGAAGTCCTGACCGAGCTGCTTCTTGTACTCAGCCTTGAACTGCATTGCGAGCTCTTTGAGATCGGCAGCGGTGAGTTCAACGTCGAACTGAACGCCCTTAGCGGCTTTCATCTTGTCGATGAGTTCTTCGAAATATTTCTTGCCGACTTCCATAACAACGTCGGAGAACATCTGGATGAATCTTCTGTAAGAGTCGTAAACGAATCTCTCGAACTTGGGGTCGGAGTTGCCTGCGATCATAGCGGCAACAACATCGTCGTTAAGACCGAGGTTGAGGATTGTATCCATCATACCGGGCATGGATGCGCGGGCGCCTGAACGAACGGAAACAAGAAGAGGATTCTTGAGGTCGCCGAACTTTTTGCCGTTGATTTTTTCCATCTCGGCAACGCCTGCCATAGCCTGAGCCATGATCTCGTCATTGATCTTTCTGCCGTCTTCGTAGTACTGTGTGCAGGCCTCGGTAGTGATAGTGAAGCCCTGCGGAACGGGAAGACCGATAGCAGTCATCTCAGCGAGGTTAGCGCCTTTGCCGCCGAGGAGATTGCGCATGGTCATGTCGCCTTCGCTGAACATATAGACCCATTTGTTTGCCATTTTTTGTACCTCCAAAAATGTATTTGATTTACACCATTTGTCATTTTAACATATCGCAGTATAATTTTCCATAGTTTAATAATGAAAATAAGAGCAAATATAGCATAATATTTTTGTGGATGTTGCTTAAAAGTTTTCAGTTTTAAGCTTTCGGTTTTCAAAAATTGCAAACACAGGCATCTTATTATAAAGCGCATTATTTGACTATTTCAAAAGCCGAAATTGAAAACCAATAATGAATTTTAATAAATGCGGTTTCTGCGATATTGACAATTTTACCATACTTGTTTATAATAATACCACCAAAATACAATGGAGGTAAAATTATGAAAAAGTTTCTCGCAGTTATGCTTGTAATCGCCATGATCGCGTCATTTGCCGCTTGCGGCGGTTCGGGCAGCACCGATGAAGACACCACTCTTCCCGAAGAAAATCCCACCGAAGTTCTCCCCGAGGACGAAGATTTTGCAGGCGGCTATACCGTCAAGTCCGAAGTTGAAGCCGTTGAGCTTCCCGAGGATGTTAAGGCTGCTTTCGACCTTGCACTTGAAGGCTACACAGGCATCGGCCTTACTCCCATCGCTTACCTCGGCAGCCAGGTAGTTGCAGGCACCAACTATGCAATCCTCTGCCTCGGCAAGGTTATGAACCCCACCGCAAAGCCCTCTCTTAAGGTTGCCGTTATTAACAAAGACCTTGAAGGCAACGCCACAATGCTCAGAGTAAACGATTTCAGACTCCTCGACTATGTAGGCGCGGATGAAGAAACCGCAGACACAGAGGGTGAGGTACTCGATGCTGAGCTTCCCACTCAGGCAGCTCCCGAAGGCGAAGACGAAATAATCGTTAAAGCGGCTGTTCCCGCCGGCGAGGACGAAATCATCGTAAAATCGGCTCCTGCCGGCGATGCCGTAAAGATCGAACCGAACGTTCCCGTAGAAGCCCCCGACGATAACATTCCCGCAAACGGCGATTTCGTAGGCGGCGGCCTTGCAGGCGGCTGGACTCTTAACACCGAATTCCCCGAGGCTGTTCTCGATGAAAGAGAAGCCGAGGCCTGCACCGTTCTCGAAGGCGTTATGGGCGTTCAGTATCAGCCCATTGCCTGCCTTGCAACACAGGTAGTAGCAGGTACCAACTTCGCTATGCTCGTTAAGGCTACCATGCCCGCAGCAGACGATGCTGTTGAGCTCAGAGTAGTTACCATTTACGACGGCGTTGACGGTTCTCTCGAAGTGCTCGGCACAAAGACAATCAATCTTGCAGATATAGTAGGCTGATTAAAAACTCTCATAATCAAGGGACTGTCGCATCCACAGATGTTGACAGTCCCTTTTTTATTTTATTGCAAACACCGAGCATATTTGCTATACTTTACCTATCAACAAATCAAGGTGATGAATATGAGTAAAAACTTTTTTGACCACATAGTACACGGCGGCGACTATAACCCCGACCAATGGGTGAAAACGCCCGAAATATGGGATGAGGATATGCGCCTTATGAAGCTCGCGCATATAAATAACGCCACGGTAGGCATTTTCGCGTGGTCTATGATAGAGCCCGAGGAGCACGTTTACAATTTCGGCTGGCTCGATGAAATTATGGATAAGCTCGCCGCAAACGGTCAGGAGGTCATGCTTGCCACACCGTCGGGTGCGCGCCCTGCGTGGCTTGCCGAAAAATACCCCGAGGTGCTGCGTGTGGAGAAAAACGGCATACGCAACGAATTCGGCGTAAGGCACAATCACTGTCTCACCTCGCCCATTTACCGCGAAAAAGTGCG
>JAZUJG010000364.1:0-1568 GCA_045642645.1 Acutalibacteraceae bacterium
CACCATGGCGAATGTGATTGCCGCCGTAAACCGCCCCACGCTTGTGCTCGCTCACAACAAAACGCTTGCGGCGCAGCTTTGCAGTGAGTTCAAGGAATTTTTCCCCGAAAATGCGGTGGAATATTTCGTTTCATACTACGACTATTATCAGCCCGAAGCGTACATTCCCTCCACCGATACTTACATTGAAAAGGACAGCGCCGTAAATGACGAAATCGACAAGCTCCGCCACTCCGCGACCTCTGCACTTTCCGAGCGGCGCGATGTCATAATCGTGGCGAGCGTTTCGTGCATTTACACACTCGGCGACCCCATAGATTACCGCAATATGGTGATTTCTCTGCGTACGGGTATGCAGAAAGACCGCGACGAGCTCATAAAAAAGCTTGTTGAGATTCAATATGAGCGCAACGATATCAGCTTTACGCGTAATAAATTCCGCGTTAAAGGCGATACGGTTGAAATTTTCCCCGTTTATTCCTCGGATGTTGCCATAAGAGTTGAATTCTTCGGTGATGAAATCGACAGAATTTCCGAAATTCAGCCGCTTACCGGCGAGGTCAAATGCACCCGTTCTCATGTGGCGATTTACCCGGCTTCGCACTATGTTGTGGAGCACGATAAAATGGAAAAAGCGCTCGATGAAATATATAACGAGATGCTCGAAACCGTTGATAATTTCACAAAGCAGGGCAAGCTTCTGGAAGCGCAGCGCATACAGCAGCGCACACTTTACGATATTGAAATGCTGCGTGAAACGGGCTTCTGCAAGGGTATAGAGAACTACTCACGCGTTATGTCCGGCAGAAAACCCGGCTCCGCTCCGTTTACTCTGCTCGACTATTTCCCCGATGATTTTCTGCTTATGGTGGATGAATCGCACGTTACTCTGCCGCAGGTGAGGGGAATGTTCGGCGGCGACCGTTCGCGTAAGGAAAGCCTTGTGAATTTCGGCTTCCGTCTGCCATCGGCTTTCGATAATCGCCCGCTCACCTTTGATGAATTTTACGCAAGAACACACCAGCGCATATTCGTAAGTGCCACCCCCGGTGATTTTGAAAAGGAAAAGAGTGCCGCAATAGCCGAGCAGGTTATAAGACCTACGGGTCTTCTTGATCCCGAAATCAGCGTAAGACCTACCGAGGGGCAGATAGACGACCTCATTTCCGAAATCAATATGCGCGTAAGCAGAGAGGAGCGCGTGCTTGTTACCACTCTCACACGCAAAATGGCGGAGGATCTGACCGAATACCTCTCAAATTACGGCATAAAGGTGCGCTATATGCACTTCGATGTGGACACCATTGAGCGTATGGAGCTTGTGCGCGATTTGCGCCTCGGCGAATTCGATGTGCTTGTAGGCATTAACCTCTTGCGTGAGGGACTTGACATTCCCGAGGTGTCGCTCGTTGCCATACTCGATGCCGATAAGGAGGGCTTTTTAAGGAGCGAAACCTCGCTTATACAGACCGTCGGCAGAGCCGCGCGCAACGCGAACGGTCAGGTCATTATGTATGCCGACGAGGTCACGGGCTCTATGGAGCGTGCCATTGAGGAAACATACCGCC
>JAZUJG010000365.1:0-4179 GCA_045642645.1 Acutalibacteraceae bacterium
GTTTTTGTTTACGCCTATAACACCGCTTCTGCCGATGTACTGATTAACAAATTCATCGTTCTTGGCTTTCATACCGAGACCTGCGGTATCGTTTATGGCGGTTATTTTAACACCGCTGATGCTTTCGGTCTCGCTCATAACGCCGACCATACACGCGAGGTCGCCGCCGTAGCTCTTTGTGCTTATGGGGAAAACATAGCCGATAACGGCGCCGCTTTCGTCATAGCCCTCAAAGTAGGTGAATTCACCGTCTGTGCCGTTAAGCGTTTTGACTTCCGAGAATGAAGCGGCATCCGCAAGCACGGCAGCCTTTGCCGCAGTTTCCTGCTGAACGGTGATTTCCGCGATTTTATCCTTGGTGAGAAGATTGGTGCCTGCAAGTAATGCGGTGCATATTGCGGCAATAAGGAAAAGCGTTACCGTAATAACGGCGATTTCTTTAATATCCTTGCTTTTCATTTCGCATCAGCCTCCTTGACCTTTTTTTCTTTAACATAGCCAAAGGGCTTGAGCTTTGTGAGATTGTCGATATGGGGAACAAGCAGGTTCATAAGGATTATCGAGAACGATACGCCCTCTGTGTAGCTGCCGAAGAATCTTATTACGCTTGCAACAAGGCCGCAGCCTATGCCGTAAACGATTTTACCCTTGAAGGTGAGCGGGCAGGTGGCGTAGTCGGTTGCCATAAATACGGCACCTATTATAAGACCGCCGCCTAAAAGATTGTAAAGAACGAAGTTTACATCGCCCTTGCCTGCGATTGCCATAAAGATTGCAACCGTACCCATATATGTAAGCGGAATAACGGGGCTTATGACCTTTCTTATAATAAGGTAAAGACCGCCGAGCAGGAGCGCCGCCGCGCAGGTTTCACCGAGGCAGCCGGCTCTGTCGCCTATGAACATCTGCAGCAGAGTGGGCATTTCACCCTCGCCGCTCTGCAGTATGTAGAGGGGAGTGGCGGTGGTAACCGCATCAACCGCTTCGTGCCATTTGTAAGGCTCTATCCACGTTGACATAGCCGACGGGAACGAAACCATAAGCACTATTCTGCCCATAAGGGCGGGGTTTACGAAATTCTGACCGATACCGCCGAAGAACTGCTTTACTATCACGATTGCAACGAAGCAGCCTATCGGAATAAGCCAGAACGGAATGTTTGAGGGGAGGTTAAAGGCTAAAAGCAAGCCCGTAACTATGGCGCTTAAATCGCCGAGGGTGTTTGAACGGTGCATAAGCTTTCTCGAAGCATATTCAAACAGCATACAGGAAGCAACACTTATAAGTGTTACAACAAATGCACGCGGGCCGAAGAAATATACCGAAGCCGCGAGTGCGGGGATGAGCGCGATTATAACATCAAGCATAAGCCCGCGCGAGGTAACGGCGCTTCTTACATGGGGTGATGATGTTACAGTGGGTTTGATTTTCTGAATAAGGGCGTTGTAACTCATTTCTTAGCCGCCTCCTCTCTGAGCATATCCTTTGCAAGCACAAGGTACTGAACGAGCGGCCTGCCTGCGGGGCAGGTGTAAGCGCAGCAGCCGCACTGCATACACGCCGTAACATTGCTCTTTTTAAGTCCGTCAATATCGCGTGCCTTGACCGAGCGCATAACCATTGTCGGCATAAGCCCCATGGGGCATACGCTTGAGCATCTGCCGCATCTTATGCAGTCGTGGTCTTCCTTGAACGGAAGCGTGCCTTTTGAGAATGCAAGCACGGCATTGTAGCTCTTGATTGTGGGAACGTCGGTGCTTATAAGCGCGGTGCCCATCATCGGGCCGCCCGCAAGCACTTTTTCAAGGTCGCCCTTAACGCCGCCGCAGAATTCAAGCAGCTCGTTAAGATTGGTGCCTATGGGAACGCGAACGTTCTGCGGCTTGATTATTGCCGAGCCGTCAACCGTAAGTGAACGGCTTACAAGGGGCTTGCCTGTTTCAAGGTACCTGCCTACAAATGCGCAGGAGGCTACGTTCATAACTATGCAGCCCACATCCGCGGGGAGCTTGCCCTGCGGCACAACTCTGCCCGTAACGGAGTAGACCATCATCTTTTCGGCTCCCTGCGGGTAACGGGATTTAAGCGCCATTACCTTTACGGAACCGTCGCACAGTTCGCCTACGAGTTTTGCAAGCGTTTCAATAGCCTTGGGCTTGTTGTCCTCAACCGCGATAACCGCATTTTTGATGTGAAGATACTGCTTTATTAAATTGATGCTCTTGACTATATTGAGCGAATTGTCAACACATTCACGGTAGTCAACGGTAATAAACGGCTCGCATTCCGCGGCGTTTATTATGAGCATATCAATGGGCTTGTCGGGTGAAACGGTCAGCTTAACATGTGAGGGGAAGCCTGCACCGCCAAGACCTACAAGGCCCGAAGCGCGTACCGCTTTCATAAAATCCTCGGTATTGTTTATCACCGGCGGCTCAATGCCCTCAAAAAGTTCCATTTTACCGTCGGAATCAATAGTAACCGCGGGGGCGATTTTGCCGTTTGCAAGTACCGTATCGGAAACTGCGCTGACAGTACCGCTTATGGAAGCGTGTATCGGTGCGCTTACGAACTTGTCGCTGTCGCCTATGACCTGACCGACCTTAACGGTGTCACCTACCTTGACGGTGGGGGTGCACGGCGCGCCGATATGCTGCTGCATTGGCAGTACAACTTTTTCGGGCGCGGGCATTCTGACCGCCGGACAGTCTTCGGTATTTTTGTTGTGAGCAACACTCACGCCGCCTCTGCCTTTGGCAACGGGCGTAAGTATTCCCGGAGTCCGTTTAAACATTTCTGATCTACTCCTTATTGACGGCGCCGCCTTTCGCGGTTCCGTTATTGATTAATTCAGTCTGGCGCAGCAGAACGGGATTGGTGAGTTTTAAAACCGTACCCGTAACCACGCCTGTTGCGGCGCCTGCCGCCAAAAGCAGCGGTGCAAGCGAAAGTACAGAACTTCCGAGCAGTATAAGCGCCACGCAGAGCTGCCCTGCATTGTGAAGCATCGCGCACACAACGCCTATGCCTATGTAACCAGTCTTTTTATCGGCAAAGCGGAAAAGCACAAGCATTGCCGCAAGGCTCAGAAGCCCGCCGCAAAGGCTCATAAAGAATGCCGCAGCGCCGCGTGTGAGAAACGCAAATGCCGCCTTGAACAGCGCAACGCCGAGTGCATATTTCGCCCCGAGAGCCGAGGCGCAGAACATTGTGACTATATTTGAAAAGCCGAGTTTAACACCGGGAATGGGTACAACGGGCGGTATAAGTGATTCGAGAAAACCGAGCACTATTGCTTCCGCTCCGAAAACGCCCATGAGTGCAGCTTTTTTTGCAGGTGAATTTTTCATATCAGTAAACCACCGCATCAACATCACTGTCGCCCGTAACGGTGACGACCGTTTTTGCCGGTATGCAGGCGGCGGTGTCGCCCGCGTTCTTTAATTTGCCCGTGCGCTCACAGATTTTGTCGGGGCAGAGGGCATCCGCAAAGCGTATGGAGCCGCCTTCAACTATAAGGGTGACGCGCGGCTCTGTATCAAGGTGAATAACACCGTCGACCGAAAGGTCGAGCACGCGCTCGGTTTCGCCGTTTACGGTAACTGTGGCGCAGGTGCCGCTATCTGTACGGCGTGTGCAGAAAAAGACGATTGCCGCAACCGCGAGCACCGCGGCAATAACAGCAATATCGAAGCGCCGCAGAAGTCTGCGATTGCCGCTGTTTTTCAACACACATTCCCCCAAAATAATTTATACTATTATACAATATTGCTCTTGTAATTTCAACTGCGAAATGGTATATAATTAGTATAAAATTTCTTAAATCGATGACAAAAAATTAACAAGCAAAGGGTGGCTTCTATGGCTGAAAATGCATTTATGCCCGCAAGGGTCATAAGCGGCAAAAACTGTGTTGCCGAAAACGCCGCAATTCTTTCTTCGTTCGGCAAAAAGTGCCTTGTTGTAACGGGCAAAAGCTCTGCAAAGCTCAGCGGTGCGCTCGGCGATGCCGTAAGCGCATTCGAAAGTCAGAGTATCAGTTATGCCGTTTTTGATGAAATCAGTCAGATTCCGCTTGTCTCGTCAGTTATAAAAGGCGGTGAAATTGCGCGTGAATTCGGCGCCGAATTTATTCTGGGTATCGGCGGAGGCTCGCCGCTTGATTCGGCAAAGGCGATT
>JAZUJG010000366.1:0-3021 GCA_045642645.1 Acutalibacteraceae bacterium
CTGTTGCCTTCAACGTTTGCTATAACTACGGGCTCGCCGCCTTCGATTACTGCAACGCAGGAGTTTGTGGTACCTAAGTCAATACCGATTGTTTTTGCCATAATTATTACCTCCGTGTAATATTAAAAGTTTATTTGTTTAACTATTCAGTTACCTGAACGGTGGCGCATCTTATGATTCTGTCGCCGACGCGGTAGCCCTTTTCAAATACCGCCGCAATGCTGTTTTCGGGCAGCGACGGGTCTTCGGATTTCATAACCGCGTTGTGTATATTGGGGTCGAACTGTTCGCCGACTTCACCGAAGCTTTCGACTTCCATATTTTTGAGTATCTCGTAAAACTGATTGAGAGTCATCTCAATGCCCTTGCGGTAAACCTCGATATCGTCCGTCTTATTATCGGCGGCGCGGTCGAAATTATCAATAACGGGCAAAAGAAGTTTTAAGGTGTTTGCCTTTGAGTCGCCGTATGCGGAATCCTTTTCGCGCTGCGAGCGCTTGCGGTAGTTGTCATACTCGGCAAGGGTGCGCATATATTGGTCCTTTGAATCGGCAAGCTCCTTGGTGAGCTTTTCGATTTCAGCCTTCAGCGCCTCGGCTTCATTCTTTTTTTCACTGCGTTTCTGCTTTTTTGTTTTCGCCGTTTCCGCCTCGGGAGCGGTTTCTTCGGTTTCGGGTGAAGTTTTGATTTCTTCCTCAGCCATTTCTATCTCTCCTATTCATCGAGGGTGTCGGAAAGCAGAGTTCCTATAACACCCGCTAAATATTTGATGCTTGGTATAAGCCTCGCGTAATCAAGCTTTGTGGGGCCTATTACGCCGATTGCGCCGCTGTCGCGGTCGCCCACCGAGTATTTTGAAAATATGGTGGAGGTATGTTTTAATTCGCGGTAGGCATTTTCGGTGCCTATGGCGATATTAAGCGGTTTTTTGTATGAGCCGAGCAGCGTTTCAAGCGGAGTTTCGCGGTGGATGAAATCCATAAGCTGAAATGCGTTCTGCGAAAGCTCGGCGTGATTTAATATGTTTGACTGACCTTTTAAGTGTAGGTCGGTGGTTTTTACGGATTCGCATAAATCCGCAACCGTGCAGAAGAACGGGGACATAATAAATGCCTTGTCACCGAGTGAGGCTACAAGCGTTTGGATGAATGTGACATCTATTTCGGAAACGCTTTTGCCGGTGAAGAACTTCTGGCAGATATTGTAAAAAACTTCCGCAATATCGACTGTGATTTCAATTTCGCTGCGAACGACCGCGCTTTTGAGGATGCCGGAGGTGGCAAGCAGCACTACCATAGCGGTGCTGCGGCTCAGCGGCACAAGCTCAATGCGGCGGATGTGCGCCTCACTGTCGGCAGGGGAGGAGGAGACTGCAACGCAGTTTGTGAGCTCTGCGAGTATGCTGCCTGCTTTTTCAAGCAGCTTATCCGGCTCGCCGGCGAAGGATTGCAGCCAAATTTTGATGCGCTGCTGCTCGTCGGCACCGAGCTCGTATTCGGGCATGAGGTGATCCACATAGTAGCGGTAGCCGAGCTGCGAGGGAATTCTGCCTGCGGAGGTGTGGGGCTGCTCAATGAGCCCTAACTCTGCGAGATCTGCCATATCGTTCCTGATGGTGGCGGACGAAACGGCGTTGCCCATATCGGCACATATCGCCTTTGAGCCGACCGGCTCGCCCGTGGCGATGTAACGCTCGACAATGTTTGCGAGTATCTGCTGCTTGCGCGGGGAAAGGTCTGCCATATCGTCACCTCGTTTTCAGTGTTAGCACTCTGTATGTGCGAGTGCTAACTCTGTTAATAATATAAAACACAATTACGCCTTTGTCAACCGTTTTTGCAAAGATTTTTGTAAATAGTTTGTGAATAAAAGCAGTTTTAATTCCGAAAACAAGCGTTTTTAGTTTTGCGGCAGACATATAATAATATTGTATTATGCTTTGCTTGATTAAATTGAAAAAATGCTCAAAAATATGCGTTAAAATTGCTCAAATAGCAGTTGTTAAAAATTAAACATTGATTTATTCGGATGAATGTATTATACTGTAATATATTGTTTAATAAAAACAGTTGGGGTAAATATTTATGGTGAAAATTGCAGTCTGCGATGACAACTCTCTGCAGCTTGATCTTATGAAAGAGCTTTTAACCGAATATGTTGAGAGCCGTTCTCTCGAAGCGGAGCTTCTGCCGTTTACCGAGGGGCGCGCACTTTTGCAGTATGTGCGCGAAAACGGCGGGTGCGATATATACATTATAGATATAGTTATGCCGGACATTAACGGTTTCGAGGCGGCAACCACTTTGCGTATGATGAATGATGACGGCAAAATCATCTTCCTTACCGCTTCGCACGATTATGCGGTCGCTTCGTACGATGTGGATGCGTTCTACTATATGCTCAAGCCCATTAACGGCACAAAGCTCTATACGGTGCTCGATAAAGCCACCGCCGAATTTCGCGAGGCTGACGATGTTATATTCGTTAAATCCGACAGCGGCGAGGTCAAAATCAAGGCTAAGGATATACTTTATGTCGATATTGCCGACAGAGCGCTGAGCTACCACCTTGCAGACGGTTCCGAGGTTCGCGGCAAGACGATGCGCACATCGTTCCGCGAGGCTGTGAGTGCGCTTACGGCATCGGGCAGATTTGCATTCAGCTCGGTGAGCACGGCGGTGAATCTTGACTGCGTTGAATCGGTGAACAGCTCGGGTGTGGTTTTATGTAACAAGACCGTTCTTTACCCGTCGCGCAGCGTTTATGCCGAGTTTAAGTCTGCGTGGAAAGAATATAAAACCGTAAAATAGTTCCATATAAAAAATTTATAGCAGTTATAATCTTGTATTGATACGCACCGATGGAGAAAAACCAACGGTGCATATTTTTGTGCATTTTTGGTGCAAATTGCGTAAAAAACGCACTTTTTGTGGGTTTGCGAGTAAAATGCGTACATTGGTGTGCAGTATTGAGGGTTTAATTGTTGAAGTGAATGTGTTATCATATTACCGTAAATAAAAG
>JAZUJG010000367.1:0-3909 GCA_045642645.1 Acutalibacteraceae bacterium
GCCGTGGTAGTAAAGCACAAGTTCATCCGTTGCGGAAACGCGTCTGTCATCCGGAAGCTCCGCCCAGTCATCGGCGTCTCCGTTGTGAATCACAACATCGTAAACCTTGTTTGAATCGCTTTGAGTATCGGCAACCTTACCGACGGAGCTGTTCACCTTTTTGAAGCCGGCATTTGTAAGCGTATTGAGGGCCTCGGTAACATCCATACCGTTTATTGTTTCCGGCACCTCAAGGCCGTCGCTTACTTTTACGGTAACGGTGCGCGGATTGTATGACGAAACGGATGTACCCTCTGCAACATCCTGCGAAATAACGGTGCCGCGAGGCTCGGTACTGTCGACATACTGCGCCTTGAAAGAAAGCGTGAATTTATAAGCCTCATCGGCTTTTATTTCATCAAACACTTTACCATAGAAATTGGGAACGGAGATCTTTTCGATATTGATATCGTCGGGGATACCTGTATTATCCCCGGTGGTAAGTTCAAATTCGCTCGGCTGAGTAGTTGTGGTATCATCACTGCCGCCGCGATTTACAAGGAATATCACCAAACCGATTATTGCAAGGCAAAGCACCGCGCTTATTACGAATGCGGCTATTGTGCTGCCCTTGATTTTTCCGCGCTGTTCGGGCTCATCACCGCAAGCCCCCTCTGCATCCTGCGGGTTTTCACCCTCCTCGTCCTCGATTTTAACGGGAACGGGTTTTTGCGGAGCGGGTGTACTCTCACGCGAGATTTCGACAGAAGCCGCCGCTGCCGCAGGCGAAGCCGAAATTTCGGCGTGGAACATTTCAACCGTCTGCGTTCTGTCACCGGGGAGAATCTGCAGAGCATTTACAAGCGCATTTATTACATACGCCGGAAGCTGCTCGGCAAATTTACCGGGAATCATAAGCTTATCGTTAGTAAGACGCTGTGCGGCACTCATGGGTATGCTGCCGATAAGCATACGGTACAATGCAGCCGCTGCCGCGTAAACATCGCTGTATTCGCCCAGACCTTCGCTGAAGCCGTACTGTTCAACCGCTGCGTAACCGTCGGTAATATCTTTTTCAAGTATGCCGCGTTCATGCCTTATTTCGCGTATGCGGCAACCCGTGATTTTGAGTTTACCGTTTTTATCGAGCACAAGAGTTGTGGGTGAAATACCGCCGTGAACAATTCCCGCCTTGTGCATTTCCTCAAGGGCGGTGAGAACGGGCATAAACAGAAGCTCCGCTTCATTCCACGAAATATACCCCTGTGTTTTTTCAAGCAGGAATTCGCGCAGAGTTTTACCTTCGCCGAGATATTCGGTAACGGCATACATAGTGCCCATATCTTCGACTATATCATAAACCGGGCACAACGAACTATGCTCCGCAAGCTCTGAAAGCGCTTTCCAGAGCTTGCCGAACTCGGCTTTTGTGTTTATAAAATCGGTTGCCTTGCCGACATTTACAAGGCAATAATTATCTTCCCCGCGTGAAACTACACCTTTCGGAAAAAATTCACGAAGTGTGACGGGAGTCTTACGCTGCGAATCAAATGCGTAATAGGTGTTGCCCTCTCCGTCGGATGAAACAAGCTTGCCCACAAGGTACCTGCCGCCGACCATTGTTTTTAACGGAAGGTACGGTGCAGCCTGCGGCTCGCTCTGCTCGTTGCGGCAATAGGGGCAAACGTTGCTGTCGCCTATTTTACGCATACAGCGCAAACAGAGTTTCTCTTTTTCCATTTAATCTCTCCGAAAAACGAATCGGTTATCAGTCATCAAATTCGGGCTTGGGGGTAACGCCTGCGTGAAGCGCATCCTTAACGCTCTGACGAAGCTTTCTTACGTCGTTAACGCTCTTGGTGAGAGTTTCATCGGTATCTCTGATGATATTCTCAACATAGTTGCTTGCATTTCTGCGGATATCGTTAGACCAGGCTTCCGCCTTATCGGTCATATTGCGGGCATCGGTTCTTGCCTTGGTGAGAAGCGCATCGGCTTCATCCTTAGCCTGCTGAATTATACCGAGAGCATTTTCTCTTGCTTCCTTGGTGATTTGATGCTCCTCGATCATAAGGTCTGCTCTCTGGCGTGCTTTGGCAATAATATCCTCTGCGTTTGCTTCAGCCTCATTAAGAATATCGCGTCTTTCCTGAGCGATTTTCTTTGCCTGAGTGATTTCGACAGGCATATTAAGGCGAATTTCTTCAACAAGCTGAGAAATTTCCTCAGCGTCGATCATACGCTTTGTTGAAAACGGAACTGATTTAGCCTCTTCAACTATCTGGTCAATGTCATTAAGTATTGTTTCGATGCTCATAATGCTCAAACCTTTCTCTTAACTGTATTTTAACTCAGCGTTTTCTGCTGAGGCGTTTAACTATATCGTCGCATATCTCGGGCGGAACAAAGCCCGAAATATCGCCGCCGAGGGCGCACACCTCTTTCACCACACTTGAACTCAGGAACATATGCTCTGAATTGGCAACCATAAAGACGGTTTCCATATTCTCGTTAAGGCGCTGATTTGTAAGAGCCTGACGGAATTCATCGTCATAATCCGAAACGGCACGCAAGCCCTTGACAACTGCGCTCGCATTCTTTTCGCGCGCGTAATCGGCAAGAAGCCCCGCATAACTGTCGACCGTAACATTCGGCAAATCGGCTGTGCAGCGTTTAATAAAATCCATACGTTCCTCGGTAGTGAAGCTGCCCACATTTTTGTTGTAGTTGCGCATAACAACCACTATAACTTTATCAAAAAGGCGCGAAGATCTTTTGATAATATCAAGATGCCCGATGGTAAGTGGGTCAAAACTGCCCGGGCATATAACTGTTTTAGACATTTTCGGCTTCCTTTCTGTAAACGGTGAGTGCTATTTTGCCGTATTTATAACGCTTTGAGGTGAAGCCCGGCAGAACCTCGGGCAAAACCTCTTTGGCAGAGGTTTCGCAAATCATTATACCGCCGGCATTTATATGCGGCGCAAGGCGCGTTATCGCTTCATTCATAAGACCGGCTTCATACGGCGGGTCGAGAAGCGCAATATCGTAATACTCGCCTGTTCTGTCAAGGTAGGAAAGCGAGTCTGATAGCACGGTTTTGGAGAGGTGGCGAAGCCCCGTATCCGAAAGATTTTTTTCGGTAACATTGATAGAGGCGCGGGAACTGTCGACAAAAACCGCCGAAGCGGCACCGCGGCTTAATGCCTCAATGCCGAGCTGACCGCTGCCGGAAAAAAGGTCGATGACCTTCTTGCCCTCTATTTCAAACTGTATGATGCTGAACATGGCTTCTTTTACCATATCCGTAGTAGGTCTTACGCTTTCGCCCTCAAGTGTAACGAGCTTTCTGCCCCTTGCGGTGCCGGTAATTACACGCATTGTTCATCCCTCTTTTCCAATATAATATTATTACATTAAAACGCAGTATTTGTCAAGTTATTTCGCTATATCCGAAAAGGCTTTTATGATTTCTTCGGCATCCTTTTCGGTTATACCCTTCACCGAAACAAGTGCCTGCTTATCGGCTTTGGAGATTGCTTCAATAGTTTTAAAATTAAGAAGCAGAGCACGAGCCTTTTTATCGCCGATGCCTTTTATTCTTTTGAGTTCATCGTTAAGCACTGATTTTGTATGCTTTTTGCGGTGGTATGAAACGGCGTAGCGGTGCACCTCATCCTGAATTGAAGTAACGAGTGCGAACGCCCGGCGTTTGGATGTAAACTCCATTCTGCCGCCGCCCGTTGATATTGCGGATGTGCGGTGACTGCTGTTTTTGACCATACCGAAAAGCGGAATATCAATACCGCGCTGCTTGAGTACGGGTAATACGGCATTGACCTGACCGTCGCCGCCGTCAAGCAGAATAAGGTCCGGCATTCTGCCGAAGCCGACCTCTATGCCTTTTGCGCGGCATTCGGTAAATTCATC
>JAZUJG010000368.1:0-23108 GCA_045642645.1 Acutalibacteraceae bacterium
CTCTACCTTGTCTTCCTAAGACCCGCTTGGCCTCCGACTTGTGCTTTCCGAAAACAATGTTTCATCTCTGCCGTCAGTGCAGAACGCTGACACAACCGCTGACTCAAAGTCGGGTACTGTTTCAAATCTGCCTGATACCAATACTGCTTACGGAGACGAACCAAGCAATAATCCGGATGTGACCGAGGCCCCGCTTGTTACTGCCGATAATGGCAACACGAAGGGGGATATGAGTAATTCTGCAAGCTATTATGTACGGCTCAACGGTAAACTTAATGTCAGCGGTGAGCTTAAAGGGGCTATTGAGAATTCACCGAATGCACAGTTTGCCGTTTCAGCCGTTTACTACCCGACTACTGCGGATATTACAGATTTTGTGTATGAGGGTAAAACTCTCAGAGAAATAGCGATTGATGCCGATAACGAACGCATTTTGCCGGAAAAAATGACAGACCTTCTGAAGAACGGCGAAGCTCTTAAATACGGTACTGCTTTGTATGAAACCGGTACTCCCGACGGTGAAAAGTGGGACAGGGATTTTTATGAAAAAAAGGTTGAATTTATAGGCGCGGAGCTTATCGCCAAGTATATAGTTGACGGCAGATTTCTGCGCGAGCAGCTTGAAGCGGATTTAGCGGTTGTGCAGGTGTATAACGAAACCTCTGCAAGAGAAAAATATAAGCTTGCATATAATGCATACCTTGATACATTTATGCCGGAGGTTGTAAACAAACTTATAGCCGAAAATATTGACTGTAAGCGTGCCGAATTCAGTAATAATGCTGTTGAAATGTATGTGACGGCACAACAGCTTGAAAACCTGCCGCTCGAAAATGCCGATAATTGGTATTTTGAACTTTCCGGCGGTGATTTGAAATCCGAGAAGGGTGTTGTCGCTTCCGGCGGAATGGTAATTACAAATTGAACTTTACATTTTTGACGGCGGGTTTCGTGCTCGCCGTATTTTTTTGTTTTTTAATTGATAAAAACAGATTTATATGCTATATTTATACTGAATACGGAGGTGTTTTTATGATTGAAGTGAATCCCGAGATAATCTCGCGTTCCGTTATTTGCCGTGCAGACGAACCGACATTTGCATATAACGGCTGGCCGTCGGTTTGCATTGATGAAAACGGCGTACTGTATGCCGTTTGCTCATACGGGCGTATTGGGCATGTTTGCCCGTTCGGTAAAACGGGACTTTTCAAAAGTACGGACGGGGGGGAAACTTGGTCGGAGCCGTTTGTTATAAACGACACCGTGCTTGATGACCGCGATGCAGGCATAGTCTACCTCGGCGGCGGCAAGATGCTTGTAACCTGGTTTTGCCACCCTGCCGAAATGTATAAAAACGATTTTTATAATTGGATGAAAGAAGATGCAACGGCTGATGAATTTAAGCTGATTTCCGAAAAGCTTGATTCTTATGCCGGTGCGCCGGAAAGTGCAAAGCTCGGCGGCTCGTTTATAAGAATATCCGAAGATTACGGTAAAACATGGGGCGAAACCGTGCGTGTTCCGATTTCTTCACCGCACGGTCCGAATGTTCTCAAAGACGGCTCGCTTATATATCTCGGTAAAGAGATGTATTCGCAAAATTGCGAAACGCCCGAAAAAAGCGGATATATTGCCGCATACAAAAGCGTTGACGGCGGTAAAATATGGTCAAGAATTGGTGAACTGAATAAACCCGAAAATACAAGGTGGGGCAATTTTCATGAGCCGCATGTGCTTGAACTGCCGAACGGCAGATTGCTCGGTGCAATTCGCGGCGAGGGCGGGGAAGTGCCGAACGGATTTACAATATACTTTACGCACTCCGACGACGGCGGAAAGACCTGGTCGGAATGGCAGAATAACGGTATCTGCGGCTCGCCGCCGCATTTAATGCTTCATTCATCCGGCGCGGTCATCTGTTCATTCGGCAGGCGAAGTGAGCCTTACGGTGAACGCGCCGCCGTCAGCCGTGATAACGGCGAAACATGGCGAGAGGAATATATCATTGATTCTGCGCCCGACGGTGATTTGGGCTATCCCGCAAGCGTTGAGCTTGCCGACGCAAGCATACTGACAGTGTATTATCAAAAATACGAAAACGATTACAAATGCTCGATTTTATGCACAAATTGGAAATTTTAACAAATTTATTATCATAAATAACCGCACGGTAAAAACACTATGATTTTTTACCGTGCGGCTTATTGTTTATGTGCTCTAAACCTTGACAATTTTGCCAAAAATTGTTAGAATGATATGAACATATTATTGTGTGTTATTATGTTTTGATATGTGAGGCAGTAATGAAGATTTTATATTTACAGGCATATTATACTCCTGAAATTGTCGCAAGTTCATATTTAACAAATGATATTATAGACGGTATGATCAAAGCCGGTCACACGGTTGATTTATATGTACCAACTCCGACCCGCGGAATAGACAGAAGTGTCCGCAAGCAGTATATTCATAAGAAAAAGGAAGTACTGTATGACGGCAAACTCACCGTACACAGAGTTTCGCTTTATAACGAGTCTATGAATACCGTCGGTCGTATGATAAGGTACCTTATCATGAACGTTCAGTTTATATTCAAAAGCCTTTCGTCGGATGCCGACATACTGTTCTGCGAAAGTACACCTCCCACACAGGGGATGATGGCGGGCATCATAAAATCGATCAAAAAAATGCCCTATGTTTATAATCTGCAGGATATTTTCCCCGATTCACTCATAAATACTGGACTTTCGCACGATGATTCTCTTGCCTGGAAAATCGGGCGTAAAATTGAAGATTTCAGTTATGATAAAGCTGATAAAATAATTGCCATTTCCGATGATTTTAAGAATAATATCCTGAAAAAAGGCGTTCCGGAAGAAAAAATTGTTGTTGTACCTAATTGGGGCGATATGCAGGGCGTTACAGTTGTCGATAGAAAGGACAACCTCCTTTTCAAACGCTATAACCTTGACGAAAACCTGTTCTATATAAGTTATTCGGGCAATATAGGCTATACACAAAATACCGATATGCTTCTTGACTGCGCCAAAAATCTTGCGAGCGAGCTGCCCGATTTGCGCTTCCTGTTAATCGGGGACGGCGCTGCCAAAGCCGATGTCGAAAAACGCATCGTTTCTGAGGGTATTAAGAATGTTATACTCATTCCGTACCAGCCGTATGAGGATATTGCTCATGTTTTCAGTGTCGGCGATGTTGGTTTGATTATTTCAAAGCAAGGTATCGGCAGTAATTCCGTGCCGAGTAAAACATGGGGTTACATGGCTGCGGAAAGGCCGATTTTGGCTTCATTCGATTTGGACAGCGATCTTTGCCGTCTCATCAATAAAGTCGGCTGCGGCGTGACTTGCGAAGCAAATGACTGTGATGCTCTTGCCGACGGAATCAGGACTCTTTACAATAACCGTAAAAAATATGCCGAAGTCGGTATCTACGGCAGAAAATATCTTGTAGAGGAGCTTGACCGTGACAAGTGTGTAGGTGTATATATCAAAACTCTTGAAGATGTTATCATTAAATGAAATGAGTGAGTTGTTTGAGTTCTTTGGTCGATGCTGCGATTTGGAAAATCAAATCAATTTTTGATTCAAAGCTGTCTTTTTCCGCTGTTTTAATTAACAGTACTAAAGATAAAACTGCCGCAATCCGTAATAATGTCAGATTTTACGACAGTTCCATAGGCAGATATTCTTATATTACCCGTAACACTCTGGTGCAGAATACAGAAATCGGTGCTTTTTGTTCAATTTCCGAGGGCTGTAATATCGGTATGCCGTCGCACCCGACCGATTTTGCTTCCACATCGCCGGTTTTCTTGGATAAGCCCAATTATCTTAAAAAGAATTTCTCTGCTTTCAAATATGAAGACGGTCCGAGAACGATAATCGGAAACGATGTGTGGATAGGTGCAAACGCCCTCATTAAAGCCGGTGTTACCGTTGGTGACGGTGCCGTAATTGCCGCGGGTGCGGTGGTTGTGCGCGATGTACCTGCATACGCAATAGTCGGTGGTGTTCCTGCGAAACTCATTCGTTACAGATTTTCTGAAGATGTTATTCGGAAAATGCTTGAAAGCAAATGGTGGGAGCTTTCCGATGAAAAACTTTCTGAAATTGCAGTGAATTTTGATTCTGCAGATAAATTTATAAAATAAGGTGTAAAAATGAAAATTGTTCACTTGTGTCTGTGCAGTTTTTTTCCGGACGGATTCGCTTACCAGGAAAATATGCTGCCTAAATTCCATAAACAGCAGGGGCACGATGTTGAGGTTATTGCCTCGCTGGTTACATTTGATGAACACGGTAAACCCACATTGATGGACAAGCCGTCTTCCTATATCAATGAACACGGCATTCCCGTTACAAGACTTGATTACAAAGCACCCAAAAAACTGTTTTCCGTTTTGAGACGTTATGAGGGCTTTGAAGCGGCGCTCGAAAAAGCCGCCCCCGATATTATTTTCGTTCACGGTTGTCAGTTCCTTGATGTAGATGTTGTGGCTCGTTATGCGAAAGCTCATAAAAATGCAAGAGTTTTTGTTGATAATCACGCCGATTTTACCAACAGCGCGACAAATCCGCTTTCTAAATATGTTCTTCACGGTATTATTTGGAAACATTGCGCAAAAATAATTGAGCCGTATACCAAAAAGATGTACGGCGTGCTGCCTTGCCGTGTTGATTTCCTTAAAAATGTTTACGGAATGCCTGCCGATAAGTGCGAATTACTCGTTATGGGGGCTGATGATGACGCTGTTATTGCAGCTGATACACCGGAAATCCGTAAAGAAATCAGAGAAAAATATAATATCGCAGATGATGATTTCCTTGTGATTACCGGCGGTAAAATAGATGCCTGGAAAACTCAGACCCTGCTGCTTATGCAGGCTGTTAAGAATATTGAGAACCCGAAAGTCAAACTCATCGTTTTCGGTTCTGTTACAGAGGAGCTTATGCCCAAAGTCAAGGAGCTTGCCGATGGCGATAAAGTTCAATATATCGGTTGGGTTAAATCTGAGGAATCTTATAAATATTTTGCGGTGTCGGACCTCGTTGTTTTCCCCGGCAGGCATTCGGTCTTCTGGGAACAGGTCGCCGCACAGGGGATTCCAATGATTTGTAAAAAGTGGGACGGTACCACTCATGTGGATGTCGGCGGAAATGTTCAATTCCTTACCGAAGACAGTGCCCGAGAAATCGAGTCAAAAATCAGGGAGCTTTTGATACCGGAAAACTATGTCAGTATGAAAGAATCTGCTTCAGAAGGTAAAAAAGTGTTCCTGTATTCCGATATTTCAAAAAGGAGTATAGAGGCGTAAATTATGGTTTATGCGGTTACTGCTGTTCACAACAGATATAAAATCACCGAAGCTTTTATTAATCATTTGCTTTCACAAACATATACAGGTATTAAGCTTGTGCTTGTGGATGACGGCTCGACCGACGGCACTGCCGATATGGTTAAAACACTTATGCCGGATGCGATAATCCTTAAAGGGGACGGCAATCTCTGGTGGGGCGGCGGTCTTCACAAAGCTTACAAATGGCTTAAAGATAACGCTGCAGATGAAGATGTAATTTGGTTTGCGAATGACGATACAGACTTTGCTCCCGATTATTGTGAAAAGGCGCTTGAAATTATGAAAAAAGAACGCCTTGTCACAGGTTACGGAATCAGTAAACAAACGGGCGAGCTTGTTGACTGTGCTGTTAATTTTGCTTTTCCTGCCGTTGAGGAAACATTTTTAAAGCAGGGCAACGCTTACGGCGTGTGTGCTTCTACCCGCAGTTTCTTTGTTCACGCGGCAGATATGCGTAAAACCGGCGGTTTTCATCCCAAACTGCTTCCTCATTACGGCTCTGACTATGAGTGGACGATTCGTGCGTGCCGTAAATGCAATGCAAAGATATACTGCACCGAAGAGCTGCAATATTTCGTTAATGAGGCCACTACCGGCTACCACGATGTAAAAGAACAGAGCATAAAAATGATTTTCAGTAAAAAATCAATGAGCAACCCGTTTTATAAAACTACCTTTGCTCTTTTGGCAGCTCCGTTTGGCAAAAAACTTGCATCCTGTATTAAACAAGGTATTCGTATGCTCAAAAAAATATGATTATAGGTTCTTGGAGGATAATTCAGTGACTGCTGTAATGAGTTCTGCAAAAAGAAAATTCAGCGAAATGGTTTCCGCGGTCAAAAATTTCAGAATAAATAAAGACAAACTTATTGATTTGCTTTTAATTCTCTTTTTGTGGCTTGTGATTTTTGATCCCCCGTTTATTATCGGGTTCAATATTTTGCATATTGTCGGCGGTGCTTCGTTCGTCTACCTTGTTTTCAAGCGGCAGTATTGGATGTCGTTTTTGAAGTTCGAGGCTGTTCTTGTTGGATTTTTCTTATATGTTGCGGTTGTTTCATATTTAAACGGCGTTTCACTTTATGATATTATTCGCTCTTATGTTGTTTACTGGATAATAGATATTGTACCGATAGCTTTTGTAATAACGGATATATGTAGAACTCGTAAATATAATTACGAAAAATTTGAGCAGTTGCTTATCGGTGCCGGAATTGTTTTTACTGTTATTAGTTTGTCTGCAATTCTCAGCACAACACTTCACGATTTCTATTTTGATTATCTGACGAAGGCGGGGGTTATACGGCATCCGAGTTTTGCGTTGAGAACATACGGTTTTGCCTCCAATCTTCTGTATTCCTCATCAATTGCCTGCGCTGTTATCGGCGTGATGTGTATGCGCCGCTTCACACTGTATAATAAGATCTACTGTCTTATATTATCCGTGGCGATGATGGTAGTATCGTATTATAACGCGAGGATATCGCTTTTTGTTTATGTTGCCGGCTGCGTTGCAATATTTATAACATACAAAAAGCATCGTTTAAAATTATTTATTATCGGAGCATCTTTTTTGGTTGCTGTGATTATCGGTTTTGCGTGCCTGCGTTCTTATGTACTTAATGCAAATGCGCCTGACAAACATATAGTTTGGCTGTATAGCGGTTTGGCGAATATTTTCGGAAAATTCTTCGGCGAAACCGACAAAACTAAATATCATTACGATGCTTTCGGGTATTATTTGGATCCAAAGCGTTACACCTATCCCGGCAATATAATCAATTTGCTGTTCGGTACGGGCGAAACCATTTTGAACGACAGCAGTTACAATGTGCACTCTGATATTGGTTTTGTAAACGATGTTTGGTACGGTGGTTTTGTATATGTTATTGCCGCTTATATTGCCTTTATTGCTTTCTGCCGTAAACTCAAAGAAAAACTCCCGGGTATTACAGACGATAAATTGATTGGCTCATTTTGGTCTGTTACCTTTGTTTTGGCTTTTATAATCTGCAATATTAAGGGGATTTTTATTACATTCAATAACATTACAACGCTTATGTGGCTCTTACTGGTCTTTGCAATACTGCGAAACCGGGAGTTGAGCATAAATGATTTCCCGTTTTTTAAAAAGAAGAAGGTCAGTTAATTATGCAGAATGATATTAAAGTAACCGTGGTATGTATTACATACAATCATGAACGGTATATTGCAAAATGCCTTGACGGTATTGTTATGCAGCAAACGGATTTTCCGTTTGAGGCAATTGTTTACGACGATGCTTCCCCCGATAAGACCGCAGAAATAGTGAAAATGTATGAAGAAAAATATCCGGAGATTATTAAACCGTTTTACCAGAAGAACAACACCAAAAGTCGCGGATATAATAAATATCACGATATTTATCCGCTTGCAAAAGGCGAGTACCTCGCAATTTGCGAGGGGGATGATTTCTGGACCGATCCCCACAAACTTCAGAAGCAGTTCGATTTTATGGAATCCCATCCGGATTTTTCGTTATGCTGCACAGGAGCATATTCGGCGGGGGACGATAACAGTTTTTTACCTGAAATGTTTTCGTTGCCCGGCGGCTCACACGAAATGCGAACTGAAGATATTATCGAAGATTGGCGCGTTGCAACAGCTTCGCTGTTTTACCGTAAAAATAAACGCGTTATAGATATTCCGTATAAGGGTGATTGCGGAAACGGTGACTATGCAACAGCCGTTTACCTTGCGTTGAACGGCAGAGTTTATTATATGGATGAGCCCACTTGTGCGTACAGAGTGGTGAGCATAGGGTCGTTCAGTTACCGTTCGCGCAGTGACCCCGAGTTTTACAAAAAAGTGAGAACGTCATATATCGAAATGCTCAAAAGAATTGATGAGTATTCAGAGTATAAATACACGGATATAATTAAAAATAAAATCGAACACGACCGCTTTGAAATGTACCGGGCTTTGGGAGACTACAAATCGGCAAAAGAATTTGAAAACAGATTTCAAAGCCTTTCATTAACAGAAAAAGCCAAGCTTTGGGTAAAATACAGATTCCCGAAACTTATCAATGTTGTCAGAAAAGCTCGCGGGCAATTATAAATAAAGGATTGTTAATATGAATATTACGGCATCGCTTTTTTTACAAACCTCATACCAGGATATGTATGACGATTATAAGCGTTCTTTGGTGAATCCCGCATTTCCGCATTGGGATTATATAGTGCTGACCGCTTCTGATGAAAATCAGGCGGAAAATTACAGAATTCAGCTTGATATGCGTAAAAAAGGCGGCTTTTTGCCTCCTAAAACAAAGTTTATAGTCATTCCGGATAAAGAAAATAAAAGAGTGGGTTCAGGCGGTGCAACTCTTTCCGTCATTAGAAAAATTGCTGAACTCACCGGGGATGATACTTTTAAAAACCTCAGAACACTTGTTATACATTCGGGCGGAGATTCTAAGCGCGTGCCGCAGTATTCTGCAATAGGCAAACTTTTTTCTCCCGTACCGCACACTCTTGATGATGGCAGATCATCGACTCTTTTTGATGAATTTATAATTGCCATGAGCGGCGTCGCTCCGAGAATACGTGAGGGCATGCTTCTGCTTTCGGGGGATGTGCTGTTGCTGTTTAATCCGCTGCAAATTGATTACAGCGGTGAGGGTGCCGCCTGCATATCTTTTAAGGAAGACGTTGAAACCGGCAAAAACCACGGTGTATTCTTAAAAGGCGAAGATGGCTGTGTAAAAAGATTCCTTCATAAACAGAGTGTAAAAACTCTTAATGAACTCGGTGCCGTAAATGATAAGAATAAAGTTGATATAGATACGGGCGCAGTTGTTTTTTCTGCCGATATGCTTAAAGCTCTTTATTCACTTGTAAATGACGATGCCGGTTACGATAAATATGTTAATGATACAGTGCGTTTGTCACTTTACGGCGACTTTCTGTATCCGCTTGCTTCTGATTCAACACTCGATGATTTTTATAATGAAAAACCCGAGGGCGATTTTTGCCCCGAACTTACTGAAGCCAGAAGAATCATTTGGGAAAAGCTTTCTTCGTTTTCTATGAAAATGCTCAGGCTTTCACCCGCAAAATTTATTCATTTCGGTACTACTCGTGAAGTACTGCAACTTATGAACGAAGGTATTGAAGATTATCGCGATCTCGGCTGGGATAACAGAGTTAACTGCTCTTTCTCAAGTCGTGCCAGCGGTTATAATTCAGTGCTTTCGTCAGGTGCACAAATCGGCAGCGGCTGTTACCTCGAAACCTCTTATGTTCATTCAAATGCTGTTGTCGGCGATAATTGTATTCTTTCTTTTATCGATATTCACGATGAAACGATTCCTTCGGATGTAGTTGTTCACGGTCTCAAACAGCGAAACGGTAAATTCGTCTGCCGCATTTACGGCGTTAACGATAATCCCAAGGAAAATAAAATATTCGGCAAGGATATTTCCTCTCTCGGTCTCGGTATTGATTCCGACACCCTTTGGAATGCCGAGATTTATCCGCAAGCTTCAACGGTAAAGGCTGCGCTTGATGCTTCGCTTAATTTCTATAAAATCGTGCATGGCGAAGGCAATGTGAAAGTATGGAAAAAAGCGCGTAAGAAATCGCTGCGCTCCGGTTTCAACGATGCTGATCCGGTTGCCATAAATCAGTGGAACAAGCGTATGTCTGACCTTGTTGCGATGGACAGAATTGCAAAGCTCATTCAGTCCGAAACACCCGCGACGCAGGTTGTGCCGATGCGTAAGCTTTCGGCAATACAAAAATCATGGCTGAAAACACAGGCCAAACGTATGAATTTCAGTGACCGCCTGCGTCTTTACTACTATGTAGGTAATGCCATAAGCGGTGCTGAGGGTGACAGACTTATAAAGCTTTGCTTTGCAGATATCGGTAAAGCGGTCCTTGAAGCTTCCGTTGACAGCATTTCTTACAAAGATAATCTTACAATAGCTAAAGACAGCGTGTTTGTTGATTTGCCGCTTCGTGCGAATTTCGGCGGCGGTTGGAGCGATACACCGCCTTACTGCAATGAGAACGGCGGAAATGTTTTGAATGCTTCTATCTTGCTTTCACACAGTAAGCCCGTTCAGGTCAAAATCGAAAAGCTTAAAGAAAACAAGATTATATTCGTCAGCAAGGATATGGGCAGTTACGGCGAATTTACAAGTCTTGATGAATTACAGAAAACAGGCGACCCGTTCGATAAATTCGCTTTGCAGAAAGCCGCGCTGCTTGCAACCGGAATAATTCCGTTTAAAGGCGGCAATATTAACGAGTTGTTTGACCGTTTCGGCGGCGGTTTCAAAATCGATTCGCAGGTTGTTAATGTGCCGAAGGGTTCCGGTCTCGGTACTTCCTCGATTCTTTCTGCGGCGGTTGTAATGGCTCTGTATGAATTTATGGGCGTTGAGTGCACTGAGGATGATATTTATTCTGCAGTTCTTGTACTCGAACAGATTATGTCAACCGGCGGCGGCTGGCAGGATCAGGTCGGCGGCGTTACGGGCGGATTCAAGTTTATTTCTTCGGAGCCGGGTTTAAAACAGGCTGTTAAAGTTGAGCATCTTGCGGTTTCGCCCGAAACATTAAAGGAATTTAATGAACGCTTCTGTCTTATATATACCGGTGAACGCAGGCTTGCGCGTAATCTTTTGAGAGATGTTGTAGGCAGGTATATCGGCAATAATCCCGAGAGTCTCTATGCACTTAAAGAAATTCAGAGCGTTGCTTTTGAAATGCGAAAAGCACTTCTTGACGGTAATATTGATTTATTTGCAGAACTGCTTGACAGGCATTGGACTCTTTCCAATATGATAGATGCCGGTACTACCAATACACTTATTGATCAGATTTTCCTTTCTATTGAAGATTTGATTGACGGCAAAATGGTTTGCGGTGCAGGCGGCGGCGGATTTTTGCAGGTAATTATGAAAAAAGGTGTTACGCGTCAACAGATTCACGACAGACTCAAAGAAGTTTTCCAGGACTTTGAATGTGATGTCTGGGATGCTGAAATATATTGATTTAACAAGGTTTTTGTTATGAACGAAGAAAAAAAGGTGTTTTCAAATTTTATATGGCGTTTGCTTGAGCGCTTCGGTGCACAGGGCGTCACAATGGTTGTTTCCATTGTGCTTGCGCGTGTGCTTGATCCCGAGGTTTACGGTACTGTTGCACTTGTAACAATTATAACCACGCTGCTGCAGGTTTTTCTTGACGGCGGTTTCAGCAATGCACTTATTCAGAAAAAAGATGCTGACGATGTCGATTTTTCTTCGGTGTTCTATTTCAATATAATGTGCGGTGTTGTTATTTACGGGTTGCTGTTTATTGCTTCTCCGTGGATCGCAAAGTTTTACAATTTACCCGAGTTGACACCTATAATTCGTGTTTTGGGTCTTACTCTTATTATTTTTTCTTTGAAGAGTGTCCAGCAAGCGTATGTATCCCGCAATATGCTCTTTAAAAAATTCTTTTTTGCCACTCTCGGCGGCACGATCGGCGCTGCGGTTATCGGCATAGCACTTGCATATACGGGATTTGGTGTTTGGGCACTTGTTGCACAGCATGTTTTTAATATGCTTGTTGATACGGTCATACTTTGGTTTATGGTCAAATGGCGTCCGAAAGCCGCTTTTTCCTGGAAGCGTATTAAAGGCTTGCTGCCTTTTGGGTGGAAAATGCTCGTTTCAAGTTTGATTGATACGGTTTACAATGACATTCGCCAGCTCATTATCGGTAAAATGTATACAAAGAGTGACCTCGCTTATTATAATCAGGGTCAGAAATATACTTACACTATCGTTACCAATATAAATTCGTCTATTGATTCGGTTCTTTTTCCGACAATGGCAAATGCGCAGGACGATGTTTCTGTAGTTAAGAGCATGACCCAGCGCGCCATAAAGGTCAGTACTTATCTTATGATGCCGATGATGATGGGCATAGCAATTTGCGCCGAGCCGATAGTGAATTTGCTTCTTACATCAAAGTGGCTGCCGTGTGTGCCGTATATGCGTATATTCTGCTTTACATATGCGTTTTACCCTATACACACAGCAAATCTTAATGCAATTAAGGCGGTTGGCAGAAGTGATATTTTTCTTAAACTTGAGATTATAAAGAAAGTTGTCGGAGCGACTGCACTTCTTTGTACATTGTGGTTCGGTCCTTTTGCCATCGCGTGCAGCCTGCTTGTCACAACACTATTAAATCAGCTTATCAACTCATGGCCGAATAAAAAACTTTTGAATTATAAATATCTTGATCAGGTTAAAGATATGATGCCGCAAATTCTTTTGTCGGCAGTTATGGGTGCAGTAGTGTTTTGCGTAACATTCCTAAAACTGTCGGATATTGTTACGCTGCTTATACAAGTACCGCTCGGAATTGTAATTTATATCGGCGGTTCAAAATTGTTTCATGTTGACAGCTTCGAGTACATTCTGGGTATTGCGAAGAACTATCTTCCAAAGAAACATAAAATTTAATCCGTTACGGAGGAAGCTTTATGGGAATAAACGTAACCCGTTCGTCAATGCCTGATTTTGACGAGTATTGTAATGAAATTAAAGATTTGTGGGAAAGTCGCTGGCTTACCAATAACGGTGCAAAGCACAAGCAATTTCAGGCACAGCTTGAAGAACGCCTTAATTGTCCGCATATTACACTTTATACCAACGGCCATCTCGCACTTGAAAATATGCTCGCTGCATATAATTTTCCGAAAGGCAGTGAGGTAATCACAACGCCGTTTACATTTGCTTCAACCACTCATTCCATAGTGAGAAACGGACTTGTTCCCGTGTTTTGCGATGTGAACGAAAGTGACTATTGCATAGATGTATCAAAAATCGAAGCGATTATTACGAAAAAAACCGTTGCAATTATGCCGGTACATGTTTACGGTAATATATGTGATGTTGAGACGATAGATGCAATTGCCCAAAAGCACAACCTCAAAGTTTTTTATGATGCCGCTCACGCTTTTGCTGTTGAATATAAAGGTGTTTCAACTGCCTGTTTTGGTGATGCATCGATGTTTTCATTCCATGCCACTAAGGTATTTAATACGATTGAGGGCGGTGCGGTTTGCTATAAAAATGATGAATTGGTACAAAAACTCAATGACCTGAAAAACTTTGGTATGCACGGTCAGGAAGATTTTATTTATGTCGGCGGTAATGCCAAAATGAACGAATTTCAGGCGGCTATGGGTATTTGCAATCTCCGGCATCTTGACGGCGAAATCGAAAAGCGCCGCAAGGTAGTTGAACGCTACCGCGAAAGACTCGGCTGCGTTGAAGGCATTAAGCTTGTAAACCCTCAAAAAGATGTTAAATCAAATTATGCGTATTTTCCGGTAGTTTTTGACGGATATAAATATGACAGAAACAAGGTCTTTGAGCTGCTTGCGGAGCATGGCATAATCGCCCGCAAGTATTTTTACCCGATTACAAACAGTCTAACCTGCTATAAGGATTTATCGACAGCCGGTGCCGATAAGACCCCCATCGCAAAGCATATCGGTGAATGTGTGCTTACATTACCGCTGTATGCGGACCTTGATTTAACGGATGTTGACAGAATCTGTGATATAATATTAAATTGATTTGGGAGTGTGAATTATGAAGGGAATAATCCTCGCAGGCGGAAAGGGTACCCGCCTTTACCCTATGACAAAGGCGGTAAGCAAGCAGCTTTTGCCGATATATGACAAGCCGCTTATATACTATCCGCTTTCAATGCTGCTGCTTGCAAGCATTAAAGATATTTTGATCATATCGACACCGGAAGATACTCCTGTTTATGAAAAACTTCTCGGTGACGGCAGTCAGATAGGTGTTTCCATTCAGTATAAGGTGCAGGATACCCCGCGCGGCCTTGCCGATGCTTTTATTCTCGGTGCGGAATTTATTGGTGATGATTCTGTTTGCCTTGTGCTCGGTGATAATGTTTTTTACGGTCAGGATATGACAAAATGTCTGCGCCGCGCTATGGATAATAAAACCGGTGCAACTATTTTCGGTTATCCGGTCAAAGATCCGCGCGCTTTCGGCGTGGTTGAATTTGATGATAATCACAAGGTCATTTCCATTGAAGAAAAGCCACAGAATCCGAAATCCAATTATGCGGTTCCCGGTTTGTATTTTTATGATAACCGCGTTGTAGAAATTGCCAAAAATGTTAAGCCGTCGGCTCGCGGCGAAATCGAGATCACTGCCGTAAACAACGCATATCTTGAAATGGGTGAACTGAATGTCACTTTGCTCGGCAGAGGTATGGCTTGGCTCGACACCGGCACGCCGGAAGGTATGCTTAAAGCTGCCGAATTCGTTGAGGCTGTTCAGGACAGGCAGGGCTTTTACGTTTCCTGCATTGAGGAAATTGCATGGCGCCGCGGTTTCATAACTACCGAACAATTAAAAGCAATAGGCGAGAGCCTTAAAATGACCGATTACGGTCAGTATCTTTTAACACTTTGCGAGGGTGAAAAATAATATGACAAAAACCGTTCTTGTTACCGGCGGTGCCGGCTTTATAGGCTCAAACTTTGTATATCTTTTGCACGATGAGAGACCGGAGTGGAAGGTAGTTTGTGTTGATGCACTTACTTATGCCGCAAATATTCATACGCTTAATAAAGCTATGGAAAATGAAAAATTCAAGTTTTATAAAGAGGATATTCGCAACCGTGACGGCATTTTCAAAATATTTGAGGATGAAAAACCCGATATTGTTGTAAACTTTGCGGCAGAAAGTCATGTTGACCGTTCAATCGAAAATCCGGGCATTTTTCTTGAGACAAACATTCTCGGTACTCAGGTAATGATGGATGCCTGCCGCAAATACGGAGTAGAGCGGTTTCATCAGGTCGGTACGGACGAGGTCTACGGCGATTTGCCGCTTGACAGACCCGATCTGTTCTTCCACGAGGATACGCCCATACACACTTCAAGCCCTTACAGCACATCTAAAGCAAGTGCAGATTTGCTTGCGCTCGCTTACCACAGAACTTACGGCTTGCCTGTAACCATTAGCCGTTGTTCAAATAACTACGGCCCTTATCAGTTCCCCGAGAAGCTCATTCCGCTTATGATAAACAACGCTTCACACGATAAGGCACTTCCGGTTTACGGCGAAGGTCTTAATGTGCGTGATTGGCTTTATGTGAAGGACCACTGTTACGGTATTCTTGCCGTTCTTGAAAAGGGCAGAGTGGGCGAGGTTTACAATCTCGGCGGTCATAATGAAAAGGCCAATATCGAAATAGTTAAGATAATACTCAAAGAACTCGGAAAATCCGAAGATTTGATTACTTATGTTGCCGACAGAAAAGGTCACGATCAGCGCTATGCGATTGACCCGAGTAAAGCTAATGAAGAACTCGGCTGGGGACCGACCACTATGTTTAAAGACGGCATAAAACTTACTATCCAATGGTATAAAGACAATATGGATTGGATGAATGAATGCACCTCGGGTGAGTATATGAAATATTACGAGCAAATGTATTCCAACAGACAGTAAAGGATGAGTTTATGAACCCGATTGAAACGGGCAAGGCCATAGCCGCTTTGCGCAAAGAAGCGGGCTATACGCAGGCGGCGCTTGCCGCGGCGCTCGGCATAACCGACAAAGCCGTTTCCAAGTGGGAATGCGGCAAAGGACTGCCGGATTCTTCTTTGCTGCCGCAGTTGGCAAAGCTTTTGGATTGTGATGTTGAAATAATGATTTCGGGTCTTTCCGAATACAAGTCGCAAGCATGGCGCGGGCGGCTTGTTTTTGAAGAAGACGGTATTTCTGCCGATACTGTTGTTTTTGATAAACCGCTGATAAGCTATTTGATATCGTATTTTATGCTTGTCGGAATTAAAGATATCGAAATACAATGCGGCAGTTATGACAGAGAGTATATAAAATCTCTCAACCTTGAACAATACGGTTTAAGTATATCGTATGTGCATCACAAATCACTCAATACATTAATTATTTACGGAAAGTTTATTATCTTCGGCTCTAATATCACAAGGGTTTTTCAAAGCATTATGTCGACCGGTGAAAACACCGTGCCGGTTCTTGACGGTATAAAATTACCTATACTTTTTTCAGCCGGTTATAATGACAATATTGATGTATTAAATAAAATATGCAGTGTAAAAAAACTCGGCAGAGGATTGGTTAATATACCGTTGAATAATGATGAGCAAATTAATGATGCTTCTGAGTTTATAAGGATTTATCAGAAATATCACGGCTTGCTGATTGGTGATTTATATGAAATCGCGAAAAAACGCGGATTGATAAATGAAGAGGAGAAGAAAAATGAAAGCATTGGTTCTGGCAGGAGGTTTTCCTCAGATAGCGTTGATTAAAGAGTTACAGAGCAGGGGTATATATGTTGTTCTTGCTGATTGGAATGAGGAGCCCGTTGCCAAAAAGTATGCAGATAAGTATTACAGGGAATCAACTCTTGATGTTGATGCCATAAAGAAAATTGCTGTTGAAGAAAAAGTCGATTTTATTATTACCGTTTGTACAGACCAGGCTCTGCTGACTGTTGCAAAGGTTTCGGAAGAACTCGGCTTGCCTTGCTATATTGACTATAAAACCGGCTTGAACGTTACCAATAAGCAGTATATGAAAGATGTTTTTGTGAAAAACGGCATTCCTACTGCAAGGCATATAATAATTGATGAATTCGACGAAAAAGCGGTCGAGGGCTTCAGATTTCCGCTCATCGTTAAGCCGGTTGACTGCAACAGCTCAAAGGGCGTTGTAAAAATAACCGAAAAATCTGCTCTTAAAGCAGCATTTGAGAATTCAAGGAATATGAGCCGCACAAAAACTGCAATCATTGAGGAGTTTATTGAGGGAACGGAGCTCAGTGTTGATGCTTATGTTGAAGACGGCGTTTCTACCGTGCTTTCAGTTTCCATAAGCGAAAAAATCAAGGATAATGAGAAATTTGTTATTTTCCGTTCATTGAGTCCGGCACATATCAGCGCTTCACTTAACGAGCAGATATCACAAACCGTTCAGAAAATTGCCGTGGCATTCGGTCTTAAAAACACACCTATGCTTATTCAGATGCTTTCAGACGGTGAAAATGCGTTCGTTATTGAATTCAGCGCAAGAACGGGCGGCGGTGTTAAATATCTGCTTGTGAAAAATGCTTCGGGTTTTGATGTAATAAAAGCCGTTGTTGACCTTACACTCGGTAAAAAACCGCATGTCAGCGAGATCAAACGCGAATACGCGTACCATTCAAATGAGTTTATTTACTGTAAACCCGGTATTTTTGATCATCTTGAGGGCTTTGAAGAACTCAGGCAGCAGGGCGTTATTCACGATTATTACCTTTTCAAACCCCGTGGTTCAAAATTCGACACAATCGCCAACAGCGGTGACCGTATCGCAGGATTTACCGTTGTCGGCAACACTTTCGAGGAATTGCAGAATAACCATATTACAGCCAATGCTTCTCTTAAAGTTATTGATTCCGAAGGTAATGATATGATGCGGCATGATTTACTTGCCGAAATCAATCCATGGTAAACGGAGAGTAGAGTTCTTATTTGTAAATTTGTGCTATAATTCATACATCAATGAATATTATTTATCACTTATGAATAAGGCGGTGCTTGTATGCCATTGGCTTTGATTTACGTGCTTGTTATGCTCGGCGTGATATGCGTATGTTTTATTGCGTTTAAAAGACCAATATATGAAGCGGTGCTTGTCAGCTTACTTGTTCTTGTTATTGTAACAAATTCATGGGCGGATGTCGGTTCGTATATATTCGACGGTATGAATTCAACGCTGTTGTTTTCAATGATAGTGTTTGTTGCCATGTCGCAGTTGCTGAAAATAACCGGAATACTTGATGACTGCATTGCCGTTATTTTATCACTTCTCGGCAGAATTACAGGTGGTGCCGGTTACTGTGCTGTTGTTGCAAGTGCGTTTATGGGTGCTTTTTCCGGCTCCGGTCCCGGTAATGTTATGGCGGTCGGTACAATAACGATTCCCGCCATGAAAAAATCCGGTTACCCCGCAGAGCTTGCCGCAAATATTCAGGGCGCTTCATCCTGCCTCGGCAATATGATACCGCCGTCTGCCAATATTGTAGGTGCTTTGGGTGCCTATCTCGCAGTTTTTCCGGATTCCGACCTTACCACAGGTAAATTCTGGCTGATTATGTGGGTTATTTCCGCATATTTCATTATTCAAAGACTTGCAATGGTGTTTATATTCTGCAAAGCTTATAAAGTCAAGCCGATGAATAAAGAGGATATACCCGATTTTAAAGTCGTTATTAAACAAGGCTGGAAAGGCTTACTCCTTCCCGTGATAATTCTTTTGCCCTTTATTCTTGATAACTCCCTAAACGCAACTCTGTTCACTGCAAGACTCGGCGCAACCGGTGCAAAATATTTTTCGAGTTCAGTTCTCTTGTTTACAGCAGGCATTGCTTCGCTTTATGCGGTCCTTGTTACCAAAAATAAAAATGCCAGATGCATAAAAACGATGGCAGAGACCTTCAGCAAAGGCATAAAAGGACTCGTGCCTACCGTAGCGACCTGTATTTTCGGTTATATAATCGGCTCATTGTTTTCCGGTGTCGGTGTTGCCGCAGAGCTTGAAAGTTATATAAACAGCCTCAATCTGGGTGCGTGGGGTATGGCATTTGCAATCTCCGCACTGACCTGTGTGCTTGGTATGGTCATTCCCGGTTCTTCACTTACGGTTATGTTCGGGCCTGTGTTTATAACGGTTATGCAGGCTTCGGGTATAAATCCGCTTCTTGCCGCGGCAATGCTGCCCTGCATTTGCGGTGCAATGGGCAATATTACCCCTCCGTTTGCACTGTGTATGTATGCAGGTATGGGCATCGCAGAATCCGACTTTGCAAAAACGATTAAAAATGATTTGTGGTGGGTTGCTGCACAGCTTATATTGCAGGTGCTCATAATTGTCGGCATTATTCCCGTTATAGGCTTATAAGGAGGTGTTACCGTGAAAAAAGCAGGCGAGTTTCTTAAAAAAATCTACGGTTACGGCATTGTTGCCGCTCTCTTTATCGGCGGTTTTACCGTGGTCGGTTATATTGCCGCTATGTTTATAGGCGGTGACACCGCAACTGCCATATGCACTTTTATTTATAAAAAGTTGTTCTTGTGGTTGATTATCGGTGCTGATATAGTTGTTCTTTTAGGTCTTGTTTCTATGTACCTTACAAAAGAAAAATCAATGAATCTTGATAAAAAGAAAAGCAAAAAAGATTAACCTAAGCCCTCGCATTTGCGAGGGTTTTTCTTGTATTTTTTCTTCTTGCGTGTTAGAATAATAAAAAATATAAGGAGTGTATATTATGGGCAGAATAATTGCAATAGGCGGCGGCTTCGGCGGTAAGGATAATCATTGGCTGTGCCATCATATAATGGAACTGTGCGGCAAAGATCATCCGAATTACCTGCAAATCCCCACACCGTGCTATGACGGACGCGATTCCGGTGTGCTTTCCGCATTCTTCAATAACGGATGTAATGTTGATGTTCTTTGCGTTACGCAGGTCGGCGTTACTGAAGATGTTATTGCCGAAAAAATCAGAAAAGCCGATATTATAAATGTACCCGGCGGCAATCTCAAATATTGCATAACTATGTGGAAACAGACGGGTACCGACAAGTATCTTAAAGAAGCGTACGAACAGGGCAAGATTCTTTTCGGCACATCGACAGGCGCAATGTGCTGGTTCCGCGAGGGCTATGACGATTGCGGCCCTGACAATGCATTTATGTTCCACGAGGGATTGGATTTACTGCCGTATTGTGTTTGTCCGCATTATGAGTCAGAATCCTGGCACAGTTTTCAGGAAGCTATAAAAACACGCAGGATCTCGGGAATTTCCTGCGAAAATGAAGCGGCAATTTGCTTTATTGACGATAAACGCTATGTCATTACCGCTTCTGCAAGGACAGATGCCCGCTGCTGGTACTTTGATGCCGCGGACGGCTTCAAAACACACGACCTTTGTGCCGAAAAATCTTTGCTTGAAAGTCTGTGAGGTCCCAAATGTCTGATATAAAGCTTGAACTATACCTTGTGCGCCACGGTCAGTCAATGTCTAATGCCGGAAGTGACGGCGAACTCAATTACGAATTTAAGAACGATTCACCGCTTTCGGAGCTCGGCGTTAAGCAGGCGGAGCTTCTCGGTGAGTATTTTGCCGATTTGCCGCTCGACTGCATATTGGCAAGCGGTTTGCGCAGGGCTTCGCGCACCGCGTACGAGGTCGCAAAGCGCCAACCCGAAAACGGCTGCAAATCCGTTGAGCTTCACGGTATTTTTACCGAATGCGGAACCGGCGAGGAGTGTGCCGGCAGAACAATTGATGAAATTCGGCAAGATATTCCGTGTGCCTTGTGTGCAGAGGGCACCGATGAAACTGCAAGAATTATTCAGTACAGTAAGGATTTTACCGATGCACAGCTTCTTGAACGCGCGCAGGAGGCGATGGAATACATATTGAAACGTTTTCACAACGGCGAAAAGGTAATGGTTGCCGCTCACGGTGCTTTCAATACATTCTTGCTGTATGCCGCACTCGGTCTTTCGTGGCAGCAGATTTTTGACCCGCAGTATTATAATACGGGGATTACTAAAATCATTTTTTATAATGAGGGTAAGGGCGCTTGGGCTGATGTTCACCTTGTTTACCACAACGCCGTACCGCACCTTGCCAATACAATAGACGGCTTTAAACACTAAAAAACAGAGCAAACCATTGTGACTTTTGCCACAATGGTTTGCTCCGTTTTTGTTTTGATTTAATGCTGCTCGCACAGGTATACTCTGCAGGGGATTTCAATGCCGTTTTCGTGAATAAACAACGCTTTGACATTCATCTCTTTACCGCTGAAACTTTCATCAATCGGCAGATAAAAAGTATTGTTTTCGTCGGTAAGGTGTACATAGTGTTCCCACATATTTGCCGCGTAATCGGGCGCTCTTTCGGGGAAACCGTAAGTTTTGCCTTCTATTTCGGCAACACAGTAAACCCCTTCGGTGCCGTGCTTACCCTCGACCGCAACTGCGATTTTCATGGGTTTGCTGATTTCGGGTAAGGTGAATATGGCGCTTTGCATAGCGGCGATATTACTGTATCTGTAAGGCGATTGCAAAATATTTGCACGCGGCGCGGCAGGTGTAATGTATTCGCCGTTTTTCAGGAGTTTAACAGAGAATATTCTGTCCATCGGGCGATTGATTCTTAAATAGCGAGCCCTGCTGTTAAAGTGGTAAGTAACTTTAAGCCGTCTGCCCTCGAGCGCATAAATATCGTGAACATTGTAGTGTATAACATTCTGAATGTAGTTTTCATTGAGGACTTCTGTTGCGGGGAATTCGACATTGGCACTCCAATGCTTTAAATCGTCGGAAATTTCCGCGTAGCAGGGGAGCTCGAAAGGTAAAACTTCGTCGGTGGGCGTTTTGGCGGCAAAACATTCGATTTCAACCGCATCAATATCGTATTCTGCGCCGAAGTCAACACGCAGGCAGCCGCCGTTTATGCGCAGTTTTTCGCCGCGGTATTCCTTGGATGTGCAGTCATAAAATGTTTCGGACTTTCCGTCAAACATATTCGCGTTGTCGCAGCCTCTGAGCGCATAACGCTCCTGTCCGAAAAACGCGTCGCGCGCGGCTTTTACCTCGCGTACGGCGGTTTCGCCTGCGCGGTTTGCAGAGCGGCGCTCAAGCGAGTCATTGTTAACGGCGAACATTGCGCTTTCATATAGGAATTCATTGTTATCGACCGTGTTGGTCTTTTCTGTCAGCTCGCCGAGCAGAATTGGTGCTTTTTCTTTTGCGGATATAATATAGTCACATTCGGGCACTTTTCCGCTGAAAAACTTAACTTTAACGGGTTTGCCGTTTTCATCCTCATTTATAATTTCGTATTCGCAGTCGGCAAGCATTTCTTCGGCACATTCAGGTGCGGCAAATTCTATAAGCGTTGCGCGGAACGGCAAAAGTTCGATTTCGATTTCGTCGTTGATGCCGAATACACCGAGGTGCTTTTCAAACGGGTGGTGAATGTTCACCGCTACCTTTTCAATGCCGTTAAGTCCCAATTCATTGATTTTGAACTTTACCGTTTCGGTTTCCCAAGAATTATTGCCTGTGCAGACGAAACGCTTATTGTCACTGCCGCGTGAAATGGCGTGACAGCCGTAGCTTTCGGGTAACAGCTTCCCGTTAACGAGTATAGCGGCATTTCTGCGGTGCAGATTATACACTCTTGCAAGTTTGGGCAGTTCATCATCGCGCATAAGCCAGGGGTTGCCGTAGATTTCCGGTGCAAGTATCAGGCATCTGCCGAAAGCCTGGTAAATGAGCTCATCTTCAAAATAATCAATTTCAGATGAAATGCAAACGCCGTGGTCTTCGGCAAGTCTGTTGAGCCCCTCTACATGACCGCGTTCAAACATAAACGCGCGGTGGTGCATGGCGGTTTTTGAGTTTCTGTTTAAAATATCGACGTATGTTTCGTCGCCGTTGAACAAAAAAGTCGTGATGTGCTTTTCCGCTTCGTAGAGATTAAGGCGGTGATTAAGCACAACAAGGTCGGGGGAGTATTCTCTGCATTCGCGCAGCATTTGTGCAAATAAAGCCGCTTTTTCGGGACGCAAGCCGCCGCAAACGCC
>JAZUJG010000369.1:0-8562 GCA_045642645.1 Acutalibacteraceae bacterium
CCTAAGACCGCTTGGCCTCCGACTTAAAATGGTATGTCGCGGAAAGCAATGTGTATTTTTCAAATCCCGTAACAGTTGACGGCAGCGTGCATATTGTGCTTTGCGACGGTGTGACCGTTCAGGCGGAAAAGGGAATTACGCTGACAGAGGGCAACGGGCTCTATGTGTATTCGCAATCACTCGGCAGTAATATGGGTGAAATTATTTCCGTCGGCAGAATGGGCTGCGCGGGCATAGGCGCATATACCGATACTCTTAACGAAACCGTAACCAATGCCGGCACGCTCGTAATCAACGGCGGCAGAATCTCGGCATACGGCGGCATAGGCGCTGCGGGTATAGGCGGCGGCTTTGCGGGTAACGGCGGTACAGTTACCGTAAATGGCGGTGTAGTTGAAGCGGTCGGCGGCTTGGGTAACAATTCGAGCCTTGAAGCGGCAGGCATAGGCGGCGGTTACGGCGGCGAATGCGGCGCTGTGATTATAAATAATGTGCAGCTTCTCACCTCAAAGGGCGGCAGAGCGCTTGGTGCAGGTCTCGGCTGCGCGGCACCCGAAGCGGATATTACCGTAAACAGCGTACTCAGCGTTGAGTCGGGCGCAGGCGAAAATGCCATAACTTCATTTGAATGTGACGGTCAGGAGTTTACAAAAATCACATTCCACGGCGCAAATTACCTCTGCGGTATTGCCGATGTAATAGGCGCAAGCGGCGATGATGTGAGCGTAACTCTCACCAATACCGAAAACACCTATACGGGCAAAACCGACGGTACAAATGTGTATTATGTTGAGGGAGCTGCTAACGGTACATACACACTCGCGGCAGTTTCAGACGGTGCGGTAAAGCGCACATATTCGGTTGAGATTACCGACGGCAAGGTAATAAAATCGGTCGAGCTTTACACCGAAGGCGATGTAAACGGTGACGGCGCTGTAACCGAAGCCGATTATCAGCAGGCGGTAAATGCCGCACTCAGTAACGATAACGCGGTGAAAACCGATACCGACCTTTCCGAAAATATCGATTACAGCAAAGCCGTAGCCGATTTCGACGGCGATGGATTCATAGATGTTCTCGATGTGGCTTACATCGAAAGAAAAATGAAAACAGCTTGATTTTATGAAAAAACAACGCGGCTCTTAAGTCGCGTTGTTTTTTTGTGCTTAATTCTTGTTGTTATCGGCGCTCTGCGCCCCGAAATTATTCATTATTCGTTATGCATTATCCATTAAATGCAGCGCATTTTCAATTATCGGTATCAGCTTCTTCGCCATATACATAAATCCGAGGTCGGTCGGGTGGCAGTTATCCACAAGGCAGCATTCGGCATAAAAATCCTCGAAAAATGTACTGCCGTCAACGAAATACACATTCTTGTCGCCGCTTGACAGCGCATTTTCATAAGTTCTTTTAACAATGTCGCGGCGCTCCGTTTCTTCGGCGGTTAGGTGCTTTTTGGGGCGCGTAACCATAATTACGGGCGTATCGGGGTGCGCAGATCTGAATTTTTTGAACATCTTTTCGTGAGTTGCTTCAAGGTGTGCGGGGTCGGGCGCGTTGTGGTCGTAGTCATACACAAACAGGTCTGTTGTGAGCCCCGCAATATAGTCGGCTATGTTATCCTCACCCTTTGCCGAGCCGGAAAAGCCGAGATTTATGCAGTCGCAGTTGAGCGCACGCGTAATATATGCCTGGTAGCAGCTGCCTGGGCGCGAAGCGCACGCTCCCTGCGTAATTGATGAGCCGTAGTAAAGTATGCTTGCTCTGTACGGTTCGCATTCCTCGTAAGCAGAGCCGTCTTTAAGTCCCACATAAATTTCATCCGCGTTTATGTAAAGCGGCAGGTTTACCGTAACCGTGCGCAGCTTGCCGTCGGGCAAATCAATAATGCCCTCGTATCTGTCGTAATCCTTGTATGGCGGAATGAATGTGCCTATGTAGATTTCTTCGCTTGCTCCCTCACTCTTTGCGTACAGGTCGCAGCCCGCAAAGCCCGTGGACGCCATATGCGAAAAAGTCTGTACGGCTGATACTTTAAGGCTGACCGCAACATACGGCGAATCCGTCTTAAAGCGCAGCCTTGCGCCTGCGGCATTGCGGTAAAGGTACTTTACGCCGTCATTCACATTTTCGGCAAGCGCGGTCGGCAGCCGTCTGTAATACGGGTCATTTGCTTCGGGCTTCATAATGCCGAAAAGCCCGAACGGCAGTTCTTTTACATCGTAAAAGACAAGTCCGTCTTTGCTGATATTTGTTTCAATACTTGCTTTGCAGTTTGAAATATCCGTAAAAATCCCCCCGTTAAAAATCTGTTTTCAGCTTGTATTTTCCGTTCAAAAGGGCTTGGGTAAGCTCTTTGTTTGTATTTATTTCATCGTCAAAATAAATGCCGCCGCGGCAGGCATCCTCGGGGTCGTGAAAATCCGAGCCGGAGATGCGCACATTCGCATTCACATAATCCGCCCAGTATGCGGCAACGGGGTTGCGCGAATCGTGGCGCGGGTTGCAGTTGCAGACCTCATACCCGTCAAGAAGCGCGGGCTCCACCATCTGCATATTCTGCCTGAACGGATGCGCCTGCACGAATAAAAGACCGTTTTCGTGTGCAAGCGCCGAAAAATCCCCGAGGCTCATTGCCATAAGGTCGCCGTTGCTTTTTATGAACTCCTCGGTTGCGCCGTAAACGAGGTAATCGTTCGGTTTGCCGTAAAAGTTAATTTCAAAGCCGAGCAGGACCGTCATTTTACCGTCGAGTATTTCTTTTAATCTGCGGTATCCGTTAAGGAAAAATTCGGCTTTTTCACACCACGGTGCATTCTCAATGCCGCCGCAAATAAATGTGGAGGCGTTCAGGTGGTTTGTGAGTACAATGCCGCGGTAATCGGTGTTTTCATACAGCGCGGCAAGCTCCTCGGGCGTGGCGTGTGCGCAGGCGCTTACACCCTTGGTGTGTGCGTGCATTTCAAAAAGGCAGCTCATTTTATTTCTTCTTTCATAAATGTTTTTAATGATTATACAACCAAATAATGTGAAAGTCCATAATTACTATTGCAAAATTTGCGAAAAATGGTATTATTGAACTATAAAAGCAAAGGGGGAGTACCCGTGAGAAAATGCGAAAGCTGCGGAAAGACCTTTATTGAGTCCAAGGATGTATTCTGCCCGCATTGCGGTGCAGTCGCTACCTCAAAGCGCGTGTGCGAGTGCGATAATTCCATGGATACATCCCGCTTCTACCGCGAGGGCAGTTACGGCGAGAGGCAGAGCATACAGCACTATGACCATAACGAGCGTACCGCTCCTGCGTTTTCCGCCGCCGAAAGCTTTAAGAAATTCACATCGACCTTCAAAAACGATGTCAAACCCGCAGGGAGAAAGATCGCCGATCTGCAAAAGAAGAACGCCGTTGTATTTGTGCTGATTCTCTTTTTTGTCTTCTTTATAGGTGTGATTACATCATTGGTAAACGAGTTTGAAACCGACTATAACTATGATGACGAGTATTACGACGATTACGGCTACTATGATGACGATTATTACTATTACGACGATGAGTACGGCACCGATGTCAAATGCGGCGGCGCCGAGGTCGAAATGCTCAATGGCAACGCCACACTGAAAATCACTCTTTCGGATATGGCTGATTTCACAAACACCGAAACTTACGGCAGAATTTTGAACGGTGAACTCGATTTTTTTAATATTGAGCTTTATGAGGTGCGTGAGGATACCACCTTTGCCGACCTTGAATATCCCGATTTTACAAATGTTGCATCAACCGCTCTTTCCGATGATTCCGCGCAGCTTCTTTTCCCGTGCGAGGAACTTTCGGCGGGGAAAATATACTATGTAACGAACCTTTCGGCTTACCTTCAGAATGGCGAATACTGCAGATTTCTGCTGCCGTTTGCCGCGTTCGGCTTTGCCGATGACGGTACCGTTACGCTTTACGATGTTGAAATGAATAAGGAAAATATCAGAATGCCGCAGTTCGTGCCAATTACCGAAGCGGTGCAGCTTGCCGAGGGTGAGAAAATTGCGTAAAGCGCAGAAAACCGCTTTCGGCGGCGTGGCGGCGGCACTTTCGGCGGTGCTTATGCTGTCCGAGGGGCTTTTGCCCGTGCTTATGTATGTTATGCCCATACTCACCGGGCTTGTGGTGATGTTCACGGCAGATATAATCAATAAAAAATACGCGTTCGGCGTTTTTGCGGTGACCTCGCTTATTTCAATGCTCTTTTCCGTCGATAAGGAAGCGGCGCTCACCTATATAACATTTTTCGGCTATTACCCGCTGCTTAAGGATGTTTACGAAAGACTGCCGAAAATAGCCGCGTGGCTCGTGAAGCTCGTGAATTTTAATGCGGCAACTGTGCTTACCGCCCTTACCGCAATATATATCTTTGGTATTCCCGCCGAGGATTACGGCGGCTTCGGCAGGTATTCGGCGCTGATTTTACTTGCCATGGCAAACCTTGTGTTTGTGCTGTACGATATCAGCCTTACCAAAAACGGCGCAAAATTCAAATATGCCGTTCGCAAAACAGTCAAAAGAATTCAAAAATAAACCGAATATTACAAAAAAGTGCCCGAAAATTACAATTCGGGCACTTTTTATTTTGCCCGGGCTATAATGCAGTTAATAAAGCTCGGGAGGGATAAATATGGTAAATAATGACGAATACAATAAAACCGGACATCCGGCACCTCCGCCGTTTGTGCGCAGGGAAAAACCGCCGGAGCAGGAGTCCGAACAGAGCGAACCTAACCCCGCGTGTGTTTCGCTGGTCGTAAGTGTGGTAAATATCGCATTGTTGATTTTTGAATATCTTTTCGTTTCCGGATATGCTTATCCCGTTTTGCAAACGATTGCAGTTTGCTTGTGCGCTGTTCATTCATTTCTGTTCTGTACATTTGCATCGTTGGCTTTGGGTGTTCTGCCGATACTTCTGATTATAAGTTATTATGAGAAACGCATATCTGCCGGAATAAAACCGAAACCGTCGCTGCTCGCACGCGATATTGTTTTCACGGTTATTTCCACATTGATAAACGGCATAGCGCTTGTGTTACAGTATTTTACCGTTATTGATGAATTTTTTTAACAGCCGTACTTTTCATAATCGAAATTATATGTTAAAATGATTTTATACGGGGGGATTATATGCTCACTATTGCAGTTTGCGACGATGAAAGAAATGTGTGCGATTATATGGAAAAGCGGTGCAGGGATTACCTCGCGGCTGTCGATATGAATGCCGAAATATCTGCATTTTATGACGGAAATGACCTTGTTAAATGCTGCGCTGCCGACAGAGCCGCGTTTGATATTATCTTTCTCGATATAAAAATGAAAAATTCCAACGGCGTGGACTGCGCCAAGGCGCTGCGCGATTCGGGTGTGCAGTCGCTTATAGTGTTTGTTACCTCATCCGCCGAATATGTTTTTTCGGGTTACGAGGTTAAGGCGTTTCGCTATATACTTAAAACCGACCTCGTAAATGCTTTTGATAGAATCTTTGCGGAGTGCCTCAAGGAGCTTTCCGCAGACAGCGACGGCGTTTTCACCGTTAAAACGGCGGCAAGTGTCAAAACCGTAAAGCTTGCCGATATACTGTATTTTGAAAGCGACAGGCGCAAGCTCATAATTCACACCAAAAACGAAACCGCCGAGTTCTACGGCAAGCTCGATGAGGTCGAAAAGGAGCTTGCGCAAAAGGAGTTTATAAGAACTCACCAGAGCTTTCTTGTAAATGCGGTAAAAATCTCGGAGGTACGAAAAAATGATGTGCGCCTTGAAAACGGCGAGGTGCTGCCCGTAAGCAAGAGTAAAAGCGACAAGGTGAAGGAAGCGTTCCTCTGGGCGCAAAGGTGAGGCTATGACACAGATTATAGAAACAACACTGTTTTATATAATAAGGCTTTTTGCATCAACTCTCGAAATGCTTTTTGCCTACCTGCTTTTAAACGCCTTTTTCGATGATAAGTATAAGTCGAAGCTGCCTAAATACATCAGCTTTGCCGTAAGCGGCGGCATACTGCTCGCTTTGCAGGAAACAGGGCATACCGGCAACATAAAAACAGTAGTGGAAATGCTTATGATTTTCCTTATCGCACTGTTTGTTTATGAGGGGAAAAAGCGCATAAAAGTGATTTTCGGTTTTGTGTTTTCACTCTGCCTTGCGCTGTCAAAAATTCTTTCGGATTTCACATTTATGCTCTTTATAGATAAGGTGGTTGAAAGAGTGCCGCTCATAGATACCGAGGGCTTTTTCTACCGTCTGCTTTCAATCGAAATGCCGAATCTTTTTATGCTCGCCATAATTTTGCTTATCGGCTTGTTTACAAAGAAAAAGAGCAGGAATATACCGCTTAAATACTGGCTTTTACTGCTCATTGTTCCCGCAACTACGCTGTTTACGCTCACGGTTTACCAGTATTACACCGACCTTATTCAGCCCGGTGAAAGCATAAATGCCTACATCGTTATTTCATCCGTCGGGCTTGTGTTTATAAATATCCTTGTTTTCGCTCTTTTCGCAAGACTGCAAAGTCAGTTCGAAATCAAGCGCGAGGCAGACCTCCTGAATACGCAGATGAGCCTTGAAAAAGAGTCCTTCAAAAAGCTTGAAGACAGTTATAATTACACGCGCGAAATCCGCCACGATCTTAAAAACCACATATTGACTCTGCGCGGTATAGTCGAAACCGGCACCAAGCACGAGCTGCTCACTTACCTTGATACACTTACCGATGCCGTGGAGGAGGCTACATATATCTCCATAAGCGGCAACAGCGCGGTCGATGCCGTTCTCAACGAAAAAATGCTGACAGCGCGGAAAAACAGCATTTCCACGCAGTTTGATATCGACAGGCTCGCCGACTGCAAAATCTCTGCTATGGATATATGTACGGTAATCAGCAATGCCCTCGACAATTCCGTTGAAGCCTGCCTTAAAACCGATGATAATACCCAAAGGTACATTTCACTAAAAATTAAAAATGAGCAGAGCAGGCTTATAATCGCGGTGAAAAATCCAGTGTTTGAAGCGCCGCGTAAGAAATCGGGGATTTTTGAAACGCTGAAGGATGATAAATCGAACCACGGTCTCGGTCTCAAGAGCATAAAGCGCACCGCGGAAAAATACGGCGGCGATATGCTCACAAAAATATCCGACGGTGAGTTTAACCTGATAATTTCACTCGATTATAAAAACTGAATACTACGATAGAAATGCCGCTGACAAAGCGGCATTTCTTAATTTCTTAATTTATTATAATATGTGTGAATTTATATTCATCACTATTGACAATCGTAAGTTAATAATTGTATAATAAATTCGTGTAAAAATAATTTGCGGTCAAACCGCAGGGGGTATCGGAATGCAGAAAAAGACAGTATTTCTCACCGGCTCATCAGGTAATATGGGCTGGGCAGGCTTCAAAGAACTCTACGCAAGAAAAAATGAGTTCAACATCGTTCTCCTTAACAGAGGCAGCGAAAAGAACAAGGAAAAATTCAAGGATTATGTAAATGACCCCGCAGTTAAGCTCGTTTGGGGCGACCTTACCAATTATAATGATGTACTCGAATGCGTTACCGGCGCAGACTATGTTCTTCATGTTGGCGGCATGGTTTCACCCGCGGCTGACTACTATCCCAAGAAGACTATAAAGACAAATACAACCGCTATGAGAAATATCGTTAACGCCGTCAAGGCACAGCCCAACGCCAACGATATTAAAGTGGTTTACATAGGCACCGTTGCCGAAACAGGCGACCGCAACCCTCCTATTCACTGGGCAAGAACGGGCGACCCCATCAAGATAAGTGTTTACGACCACTACGCAGTCAGTAAAGCTTATGCCGAGTCCATCCTCGCGGAATCAGGACTTGAGCACTGGGTATCGCTTCGTCAGTCGGGTATCCTTTATCCCGCAATTCTCAAGAATATGGATCCCATTATGTTCCATGTCTGCATCAACGGCGTTCTCGAGTGGGCTACCATCGAAGACAGCGGCAGACTTCTCGCCAATGTCTGCGGCGACGACGTTCCCGCCGATTTCTGGAGAAAATTCTATAATATCGGCTCCGGTAAGGAATACCGCATCACTAACTTTGAGTTCGAGGAGCTTCTTCTCGGCGCTCTCGGTCTTCCCTCACCCAAAAAGCTCTTTGATGCCGATTGGTTCATTCTTCGCAACTTCCACGGTCAGTGGTATGCCGACTCCGACAAGCTCGATGATATTCTTCATTTCAGAGCCAACGTTCCTGTTAAAAAGTATTTCGACAATATGTCCAAGCAGGTTCCCGCATATTACAGAGCTTGCAGACTTATTCCCGGTCCGGCCAAGGGACTTGTAGGCGTAGTTGCCAAACCCTTTATGAAGAAGATTGCCGAAACAGAAGTTTTCGGTACTCTTAACTGGAGAAAGAATCAGCATAACGACAGAATTACCGCCTACTACGGCAGTATGGAAAATTGGAACTCCATCGGTAATTGGGATACCTTTAAGGTTGAACGCCCCACCGAAGAAGTTACTCTGCTTGACCACGGC
>JAZUJG010000370.1:0-3511 GCA_045642645.1 Acutalibacteraceae bacterium
TATTTCATCATTCAGATTTTGCGCGCATTACAGCACGCGCACGATAAGGGAATTATTCACCGCGATATAAAACCGCAGAATATAATGCTGCTTGAAAACGGTACTATCAAAGTTGCGGATTTCGGTATAGCACGCTTCAGTCACGGCGAAACCAAAACCATTTCCGAAAAAGCAATAGGCTCTGTGCACTATATGAGTCCCGAGCAGGCTAAAGGCGAAGCTACCGATGAAAAGGCAGATATTTATTCCGTAGGCGTTATGCTTTATGAGATGCTTACCGGCAAACTCCCGTTTGAAGCCGACAACGCCGTTTCGGTTGCACTTATGCAGGTGCAGTCAGATGCCGCACTTCCGCGCACTATCAATCCGTCTATTCCCATGGGCTTCGAGCAGATAACTATGAAGGCTATGCAAAAAAGCACAAAGGAACGCTACCAGACGGCCGCGGAGATGCTCCTCGACCTCGAGGAATTCAAGCGTAATCCCAATATAAAATTTGACTATCCGACGTATTATGTTGACAACCAGCCTACTCGCTATGTCGGCAAGATACAGGCAAAAGAAAGCACTGCTGCGGCTGCCGAAAGAGGCGTGATGACTGCCAAAACCGCGGAAAAAGCGCCGGTGTCGAAATCTGCCGCAGAAAATTTGCCAAACCCAGCTCCGGCTTCTTCGGAAAAACCTGCCGAAGTTCAGGATGTGCAGAAACGCAAAACCGTAAACACCAAACTTATCGCGATCGTTGCGGGTGTGGCGTTAGCTGTAATAATCGGCGTCATAATTATTGTGTCTTCGATGCTTAAAAACGGCTCCCTTACCGTAGGCGGTCTGAAAAATATCGAGGTTGATAATTTCATCGGTAAGAATTATGACCTTGAAATTAAAGATAACGAGGATTACAAGGGGAAATTTAATTTCCAGATTTCCGAGGTTGTTGCTTCCGGCGTTGCTGAGGGTACTGTTTGCGAGCAATCTCCCAAAGCCGGTGAAAAAGTTTCAAAAAATACAACAGTGCTTCTTTCTATCGCCAAATCCGGCGAGGGCTTTGTTCTTGAAAACTATGTCGGTCAGAATTATAAGCAGGTGCAAAGTGAACTTGAGTCACTCGGATTTTATGTGATAGTTACACCCGAAACCGATTCCGATACTCCCGTGGGTCAGGTTATCAGAACAACTCCTTCAGTTGGTACCGGAGTTCTCAAAGGCTCAACCGTAACGGTCTATTATTCTGCCGATGCAGATAAAGGTTCGCTTTTCAAGATGCCCGGTCTTGCGGGTAAATCCATTACCGAGGCACAGGATATATTAAAAAAATACGAACTTACACTTACCAAAACCGAATATTCCGACAGTTCGGTTGAAAAGGACTATATACTTTCTCAATCACCCGCCGAAGGTTCACCTGTCAGAAAAGGTGACAGTGTTATACTTACAGTCAGCAGCGGTGCGATTTCCGGTAAAAAGACTATCAATCTTCCCAAAAATGTTGGTAATGTAACACTCAATACCTATGTTGACGGTAATCTTATCGGCAACACCATTGTCGATACCAATACTGTTTCTACGTTTGATATCAATGTTTCCGGCAACAAAAAAGATACTTTAATTCAAGTTACACTTGATGATGCGCCGTATTTTGAAACGCATGCCGATTTCACCCGTGAGCCTGTTCGTTTTACCGGTGATAAAACACAAAATATTGATTTCTATGTTGATGTTACGGGTATGCGTGAACTTGATGCCGTTGCAAAACTCAGGGAGCATGGCTATGTTACGACCAATATTCAAATCAATTACCAGATTACATCCTCTGAACTTATGAACGGCATTGTTGTTAATCAGTCGCCTTCGTACGAATCCGCTCACCATCTTGACAAGAGCGCCCCCATAATTCTTACGGTAGGTAAGTGCGAAGTCCCGTCAACCACAGATTTTGTGCCTGTAAGTGATGTTGCAGACCCGTCCGATGTAGAGGTGAGTGTTCAGCAGTAATGGAAAAAACCGTTAACGGAATTATTATCAAAGGTATATGTGGCTTCTATTATGTTGAAGTCGATGGCGAAATTTTTGAATGTAAAGCACGCGGAGTGTTTCGTAAAAAACATTTGACCCCGCTTGTAGGCGACAGGGTTACCGTAACTCTCAGAGAGGGCAGGGACAATTCAATCGACGAAATAGCCGAACGCAAGAATTTTCTTCTGCGCCCTCCGGTCGCAAATGTAGATAAGCTTGTGATTGTTTCATCCGTTAAAGAGCCGCTGCCGAGTCCGCTTGTGATCGACAAGCTGACCGCAATGGCGGCAGATCGCGATATTTCGCCGTGCGTCGTGTTTTCCAAGAGCGACCTCGGTGATACATCCGCACTTGAAAAACCGTATATCACAGCCGGTATTCCGGTTTGCTCTGTTTGCTGTAAAACAGGCGATGGCGTCGAAAAGGTCAGAGCCTTGCTTGGCGACGGCATATCGGTGTTTACCGGCAACAGCGGTGTCGGTAAATCCTCGCTTCTTAATTGCCTGAATGTCGGGCAGGAAATCGCTACAGGTGAAATAAGCACCAAGCTCGGCAGGGGCAAACACACAACGCGCGAGTGCACGCTTTATCACCTCGGCAGCGGCCTTGTAGTTGATACCCCGGGTTTTTCGTCGCTTGATATTGAGCAGGCGAATGAGATTATAGTTAAAGAAAACCTGCCGTTCTGTTTCCCGGAGTTTTCCGAATACCTCGGTAAATGCAAATTTGCCGATTGTTCACACACGGTTGAGAACGGATGCCGTATTCTTGAAGCTGTACATAACGGCAAAATAGACCCAAGCAGACATAAAAGTTATGTTTCCATGTATAATGAGGTTAAGAATATTAAAGATTGGGAACGATAAAAAAGCCGCATAAAATGCGGCGGTTGAAATTATTCCTTGATTTTAAATATCAGCTTAAGTATACCCCTGAACATTTTCGGGCTTTTACAAACAACTACTTTCATAAAAATCAACTCCCTTTCACCACATAATATGAAAGGGAGTCGAAAGTGTTACAGTTTAACCCGTTCGCCGGTGTGGGCGTTGATTATAGCCTTGTGAACACCTATGTATTTGTTTGATATGTATTTGTCCGTATGCAGACTGCCGAAGAACCAGCGTTCAAATGTGCTGCATCTTGAAAGCTCGTCAAAATATGCATTCAGTGCGGTAACTCGCGCGCCGGTGGCATCACCGAGCTTCAGAAAGTCTTTGATTGTGGTTGACGGCTCGTGTGTAAGAATTACATCTATATTGCAGTCATACTTGTCGAGGTTATTTGCCCCCTCCAGAAGTTCATCTTTTGAAGGTATTTCATATTTCAGCCACGGGTTGTCTTCGATTCGTGAATCAAGGTCGGGGCTTTCGCCGCCGCCCATGGTGAAGATTTTAAGCCCGTCAATTTCAAATATCTGTCCGCGCATAAGGTGATAAATGTTGTCGGCGATTTTATGTACCTTGCCGTTTTTCCACATTGAAACGGGGTAGCTGTT
>JAZUJG010000371.1:0-3645 GCA_045642645.1 Acutalibacteraceae bacterium
CAATCTGCGATTTCGGGCAAAAGTTAAAGCCACGCTGTTTTTTACAAACGGCGTGACTTTTGTTTATATGTTGTTTTCATCTGTCAATCGCTCGGGCACGCGAGGTGCCACTCCGCGATTGACCCGGGCTGCATACTATGCAGCCCCTACGATTTTTCCTATTTTTTCGTTATCAAAACCGCGGGGGTTGTTCCCGTTCGTTCTGAATTTTCGTGCAAAATATTACCCGTAAAAATCGAACAGAACGGGGTAATACTTTTCAAGCACATCGTATGTGCTGTTATATATTTCGTGCTTACAATTCTCAAAATAGGCTTTTTTGCCGTTTTTGACTTTGGCTATAAATTCATCCTGATACTGCGGCAAAACCATTTTGTCGGTTTCAGGCTGGCAAAGAAGCACTTCGGATTTTATCTTTGCTATATTTTCATCCCTGATGATATACCACGTATTTTTCATTGCCTCGTTCACCCAGTTGAAAGACGGACCGCAGGTTCTGTATACGGGGTTTTTGATCTTCTTCGCCATATAGTAATCGAAACGCTCTTTGCTCGTATCGTTACTGTTCACATAGGTCGAATTGGGGTCAAATTTGCACATACCGGGAACGGAAGCATTGCCTAAACCGATTGCTTTTGTAACCTTGCCGACTGCGGTTGCAACATTTTCGGGCATACCCGTATTTGCGCAGACCATAGGGGCGGACAGAACTACTTTTGCAAAAGTATCGGGGTATGTTTCCATATACCTGATTGCGATTGCACCGCCCATTGAATGTGAATACATATAAAGCGGCAGACCGCTGCCGTTGGGAACTATTATCTGCTTGACAAATTCGTTGAAGTCCTCAACATAATCGGTGAATTTGCCGATTTTAACGGTATTGGGGGCACCGGGTATTCTGTAAGAATTGCCGTGACCGCGGTGATCGACCGCAAAAACATTGTAGCCCGCGTTGATAAAATAGTAATATACCTCGCGGAATTTTTCCGCAGATTCGGTAAAGCCGTGGCAGATAGCGATATTTGCCTTTGCATCGGGTGTTACATAGTATTCGTAATGAATATTGTTGCCGTCAAAGGTATTAAAGCCGCCTGTTTTTCTGATTTTTTCAAGGAACGGCTCAACCGTATTGAGCATTTCGGATTCGAAATCAGCATCTTTGATTGGTGTAAAGCTCATAATTACGCCTTCTTTATTATAATATTTCGCCGTTTTCAATGGCGGTTATCTGGTCTACCCTGCGCTGATGCCTGCCGCCCTCAAATTCGGTATTGAGGAACACATCAACAAGCTCTATTGCAAGGCCCGCGCCCACAACACGCGCGCCCATACAAAGAGCGTTTGCATCGTTGTGCATTCTTGTGAATTTTGCGCTGAAATAATCGGAGCAGCAAGCGGCACGAATACCCTTGACTTTATTTGCAGCCATGGAAATGCCGATGCCCGTGCCGCAGCAGAGAATCGCTTTATCGGCTTCGCCGGAAACGACCTTCAGGCAAGCCTTCTGTGCAAATGCGGCATAATCTACGGAAGCGGGTGAATCGGTACCGCAATCGATAAATTCAACGCCGGTTTCTTCAAGGTGCTTTTTGATTTCCTCTTTAAGCGGAAAACCTGCATGGTCGGAAGCAATAACTATCATTGTAAAAATCCCCTTTCGGTATTATGATTGTTTCTTTTTCAATTCGCGTTCCGCCTGCGAAACGCGCAGATAACAAGGTAAAAGCTCGGATGCATCAACAAAATCACTTTCATTTGCACCGCAGGCGCACACCGCAACGGATGAGGCGTTCTGGTAACGCAGCCCCGCGGGAGCGAGCGTAACATCAGCCAGCTCATCTTTGAATTTTTCATAGCAAAGCGCAGCGCCGTCGCCTATTAAAACAATGGGTTTATTTACGCCTTTAAGCTGACTCAGCAACTCATCGAGTGTGATTGCACTGTCGGGCGTAACTCTCGTCATTTTGCCGTTTTTGCAGTCAAACTGTGCGGTATACACCTGATTGCAGCGCGCATCCATAGCGGCAACGGCGTAAACTTCGGAGCATTCAAGCGGTTTTGCGATAACCTCGAGCGTGGAAACGCCGAAGCATTTTTTATTAAGCGGCTGCGCAAGCCCCTTTACCGCCGCAACGCCGATGCGTATGCCCGTAAACGAGCCGGGCCCGTTTGAAACCGCGAACAAGTCAATATCGGCGGGCGTGAGCTTTGCAAACTTAAAGGCATTGTCGATTAAAGTCATTAAAGTCTGACTGTGGGTAAGGCCCGTATTTGTATACTGCACGGCAAGCAGCTTGCCGTCTGCCATAATGGCGGCACTCGCCGCCGTGGCGGAACTGTCAACGCCAAGAATCTTCATATAATTTATCTCCGCTCATGGTAATTATTCTGTCATCGTCATTCTCGCCGCGGCTGAACTCGATTTTTATGAGTTTTTCGGCGGGAAGTGCATTTTCAATATTTTCGCTCCATTCAACCGCGAGCACTGCGCCCGTGTCGAGGTAATCGAAAAAACCGGTGGAACACAAATCGTCAAAGCCGGTAATGCGGTACATATCGAAATGGTAAAGCATGGGATTGCCGCGATACTCGTTGACTATTGCGAATGTGGGGCTTGAAACATCGTCTTTTATGCCCATACCGCGTGCTATGCCGCGCGTGATGCAGGTTTTGCCCATACCGAGCCCGCCGAAATATGCTATAACCTCGCCGCCGCAAAGCGATTTTCCGAGCTTTTCACCGAAAGCCTCGGTCGCTTCGCAGGAGGATGAACTGACTGTAATCATAAGCACCTCAAATTTAATAAGCAAAAAACTTGAAAAAGAATGTCTATATATGTATAATATCAATATGCACAGATAAAATCAAGGGGGCAAAGCCTTGAAAAAAATTTTTTCACTCACAAAGCGGTTTTTTGATGAAACCGATAAACTGCTTTTATTACTGATATTAGCCACCTCCGTGTTCGGTACACTCATGGTTTTCAGCGCAACACACGGCGACCTTGCGGAAGGTCAGTTTATTTCGCGCGATGCAACCGTTATGGCGGCGGCTGCCTTTTTAGGCATAATCATAACGCTTATAATATCGGCACTTGACTACAACTGGATTATGAAGCTGTGGCCGTTTATCGGCTTATTCTGTATTGCGCTTATGGTGGTAACGCTTGTGTTCGGCGTGGCACCCGAAGCACGCCCCGACTCAAAATGCTGGCTCGATTTCGGCGGTATTTATTTTCAGTCATCGGAGCTTGTTAAGATAGGTTTTATAATCACATACGCAATGCACCTTGAACTCTGCCGCGACAGTATCAACACAGTTCGTTCAATAATACTGCTCGGCGTACACGCGGCAATTCCGATAGGTCTTGTAGTGCTCACGGGCGATATGGGCTCGGCACTTGTTTTCATATTCATTGCAATAGGTATGCTTTTCTTTGCGGGGCTGCATTTCGGCTTTTTTGCCTGCGGCGCAATAACGGCGATAGCCGCCTCGCCGCTGATATGGATGTTCGTTTTCAGCGATTATCAGAAAAACCGCTTCCTTGCACTCATAAAGCCGGAGGATTTCCCCGATGAAAGCTTTCAGCAGCTGCGCGGTCTTAACGCGCTCGGCTCGGGCGGATTTTTCGGTCAGGGTTTC
>JAZUJG010000372.1:0-1797 GCA_045642645.1 Acutalibacteraceae bacterium
GAAGCGGTCAATAACATTACTGATGACATAATCGCCCCATTTGGAGTTATTGCCCACGCCTATATCGGATAGCGGGTATATGCGCAATCTGTCACCGTATATTTTCTGAAGCATCTGCTTGCGCATTTCGTAAGTGAAGGGGTTTTTATTTGTCCCCGATTCCTGCGAAGAACCTATGAAAACACCGACGGTTTCACAAAGCTCAAGCGCTTTGTCGATTATTGCCTGGTGCCCTTTATGAAGTACCTGAAACCTGCCAACAAGAACGCAAAGACGGTAAGGCTTACTCAAGTTTATCATCACCTTTTAAATATTCGGCTCAAACGAAGGCATAAGTTGGAGTTTGAAAAGATTGTTTTTGTGCCTGCGGTCGATATTTTCTTTCTTTTCGGCATCGTCGATAATCCCCTCGCGGATATAACGGTCAAGCTCGGCGTATGTAAAGCCGAGATTTTCTTCATCCGTTCTGCCGCAGAGTCCGTCAATCGGCACTTTATCGACTAGCACATCCGGCAAGCCGAGAGTTCTGCCAATGGCTTTTACCTCCTGAACGGTCAGGTGAGAGCACGGGCTGAAATCACCGACACTGTCGCCGTAGCGGGTGGAATAACCCACCCAGTCCTCCGACAGATTGCAGGTATTGGCTACCCTGCCGTTGTGACTTTGAGAAACGGCATAAAGCGTTGCCATACGAATACGCGGCGGCAGATTTTCGCGGCTCTGCTTTGAAAGTTCAAAGGGGAAGCTGCCGGTAATTCCGTCCATGGCATCTTTTATATTGATTATGTAGTGTTTTATACCGAGATGCTCCACAAGGAACTTTGCCATATCAATATCCGCCTGCACACCGTTCGGCATAAGAACACCGATTACGCGCTCTTTGCCGAGCGCTTCAACACAAAGTGCGGCAACAACGGAGCTGTCCTTGCCGCCGGAAATTCCTATTACGGCATTGCAGCCCTTGCCGCTTTTTTCAAAGAAATCGCGAATCCACTGCACACATTCGTTTTTTATTGTTTCCGCATCAAAATTATACATATTAGCACCTCATACTGACTCGACAACATCAATCTGGCAGCTTCTCATTGTAGCAAGAGCCGCCTCGTGAGCTTCGGGCGTTACGCCCGCACAACAGTCGGCATAAACCGTGATTTTGGCATTCGGGAAGCCGGCACGCATAATAAGCGCATTGGAAACAACGCAGATATCGGTGCAGAGTCCTACAAACTCGACCTCCACTTCTTCACCCGGATACCTGTCCTTTAAGCCTTTGGAAATGCTGAAACTGCCAAAACCAGCTTTTATAACTTCCTTGTAATCCTTGCCTTTTAACGCCTCTTTTACTTCGGCATTCAGGTCGTGGCCGTATGTACCGTCGATACAATGCGGAACGGGCAGCTTTTGACCTTCGAGGGTATTCAGATAATTGTCGTAGTGAGTGTCGTAAGTTACAAACAACTCGTCACCGTCGAACTCGCGTATTCTTTTGGCGACATTGGGAACAATGGCAACTGCTTCTTTGGTGCCGAGCGCCCCGTCCACAAAATCATTCTGCATATCCACAACAACTAAAACTCTTTTCATAACGGCAATCCTTTCCCGGTCAATTGTATTAAAATCAAGGTTTTTTATCACCGGTTTTTCGTCAAAATATTTATTTACATTATATCAACATTTGAAAATAATTCAAGCCGCAACGAAAAATTAATTCCCGTAACGGCTTGTGCGGTATAATTTGTGTTATGACAGCCGCCGTATCTCACTGAGCATAGTTGAAGCGAATATTCCGTAACCGCC
>JAZUJG010000373.1:0-2224 GCA_045642645.1 Acutalibacteraceae bacterium
ATTTGCAGGCATTTCTTCGATAATATCAACCGTATCGTCTATGAACATATCGTCCATAATATTTTTCAGTTCATTATCGGTAAAAGCTTCAAGGAGCACCTGCTCCTCCTCGGCTTCAAGGTAGGTGAACACCATTGCGGCATTCTCCTTGGGAATAAGTCTGAAAAGAAGCACAAGCTCGCGCTCGCCGAACTCGGGCAGCAGAGCCGCCGTATCAACGGGGTTCATCGTGTCGAAAATGCTTTTAATAGCCTTGTACTGCTTTTCGGATAAAAGTCTTTCAAAAACTTCTTTGGTCACTGTCCATACCTCCTTTTTTGATAGCCGCAAAACGCGGCTCCTTGCGGGAGCAAAACGCTCCACCGCGGCAAATGCCGACGGAACGCAGAGTAGGTACGGGTATTAAGAAAACAAAAAACCGAGCACACCGGGCACGAAACCGCACCCGTTTGCTCGCGGAAAACACATAACTGCCGATAAAAGCAGGCTTTCATCGGTTTATAAGCGCAACATAAACCGGAATAACAAAAATCATTCCGTCACGCAAAAATATGTGTGAACAGACCTACGTTCCGGAGGCTGTTCGGTTCCGCTGATATTATGGTAATTGCTACTTCGCCCGTGCTCGCTGCTACTGCCGGATTCCATCTGTCTGTCACACTCCTTATTATTAGTATTGGCATTTCAAACGAAAATACCTGTATAGCTATAATATACCTCCGATTGCAATTTGTCAATAATCGAGGTGAAAAAGAAAAGGACCTTTCGCTTGAAAGGTCCTTGTTTTCTGCGCCGAAAGCGTCAATTCAAATTAAAGGAAGGACTGAATGAGGTTCATAAGCCAATTCCACAGATTAACGAAGAAAGAGAAATGGTAGCTTCTCTGACCGCCGCATACTGTGCAGGTCTCGCCGCCGGAACCATCACCGAGAGATGTATGGGGTTCCATATCGCACTTGCCGTCGCACTCTGCGCATACACGCCAATGCTCAAGAGCATTCTTCTCAAAGCCGCCCTGCGGAGTATGAGCAACAGTAACCTCGCAGACATTGGAGGTCTCTTTTTCCATACCGGTGATATCGGTGACAAAATACCTTACCCAAACGACCTGAGAGATACCGGGGTCGGCATCTTCTGCAAATGCACTGCCGTCATAAGGCATCCAGTCGCCGCCCTCGGAATATTTGATTTCCCAGCCCTGTGAGAAGGCTTCGGAATATTCAATAACCGCGGGAGCTTCAAGAGGAAGAACAGTACCGGGGCAAACCTTGATTGCATCTTCAATATCTGCAACATCGAAGCCGGCAACACCTGCCGAAACGCTGCAAACGCAAGCGAATACGCTCATAACGATAACAACGCTGATGAGCACCGCCAATAATTTCTTTTTCATTCGAAACATTCCTTTCGATAATGATAGTTTTCTTAATAATACCACACAGCTTGCAAAATTGCAAGCACAAAATTACAAATTAAATTCAATTAAGAATTGACTGCTCGCCGTATTCGGTATGTTCTCTCAAAAATTTCTTTTCCTCGGGTTTAAGGTCAAGCCCTATCGTGCCGCCTGGGTTCATATTGTAATCGGGGTCGAAGTAGTTTTTAAGCACCTTGAAAACGCCGAATTCCTTTTCGCCCACATAGCCCTCAAGCCACGGAGCGAACATTTTGCCTATGCCGTGGTGGTGGCTGATTGCCGCGCCCGAGCGCTGAATTGCATCGAGAATCGTGGCGTGGTAAGCCTTGAACTCCTCCTCATCCTTCATCCTGGTAAGGAAGATGAAATAGAGGTTTGCGCCCTGCGGATAGCAGTGCGACATATGCGTGGTAACAACGGTGTTCGGCAGAGCGTGGCAGATTTTTCTCACGTCGCGGTGCACCTGCGCCATATTCGACCAGTTCACCGTGCATTCGAGTGTATCGGTAACAATGCCGAAATCCATAAGCGTATCGCGCAGGTACGGGTCGTTGAATCTGCCCTTTTCCCAGCTTTTGGTAACATAACCTGTGAGTGGAACTGCGCCGTGTTTAAGCGCAATTCTTGCAATTTTTGAAGCAACATTCACAGAATAACCCTTTTCGCCATCGGTAAAGCCGAGGAACAAGCAGCGCTCCATATCCTTGAAACCGAGCTTGTCGAGCATAGGGTTAAGCGGAGTTTCATCCACATTGTAAAGGCGAAGCATAAGGTTTGTTTCCTCGGGGTCGGAAAGCCTGAATACCG
>JAZUJG010000374.1:0-5633 GCA_045642645.1 Acutalibacteraceae bacterium
CCGTCGATTCCGGTGATGCGCGTAAGCAGAAGCATCGCGTTAAGTCCGCGGCGTGCTTTTTCAAGCGCATCCTTTTCGCCGGTAACTGCGTAGCGGTACGATTCCGCCGCAACATAGCCGGCAGTCCACAAGCCGTCATTATCGGAAATATACGGCTTTGCGGTGGTCGGGTCGTCGTTTACAAAATTCGAGCAGGCAAGGAAGCCGCGGCGGATATGATATTTTTCAATGAAATCCTCGTGGAATGCCGCTTTTTCCGAAAGCGTGCTTTGGTAAGCGGCGATTTCCGCTATACCGCAGTCGGTGGCGGCGTAAATAAATTTGCCGTCTTTGGAAACCGCAACATCGTTCACCTTATCGGCAGGCACCCATCTTTCCGCGCAGAAATATTTGAGCTTGCCGCTTTTCTGATAAATCACGCCGACATCGGTGGCAAAATATCTGCCGCCGACTTCATCGGTAACGGTTTTGTAAACGGCGTTTTTCGGCAGAGCCGCGAGCTTTTCGGGCGTGAGCCAGAGGTTCGCGTTATCGTGAATAACCGCGCCGCCGTCGGTGCTGAGCCAGAGGTAGCCTGCGCCGTCAAAGCAAAGTGAATTTATATGGTCGGCGGGCATATTGCTGAAACGGGGCATAATGTTTTTCCACTCCTGGCGTTTGCCGTGAACAACGCTGAGGCTGTTTTCGGTGGCAACATAGATGCCCGCTTCGCTCACTGCAAGGCTTAAGCCCCTGCCGCCCTCAAGCGGACGGTTTACCTTATCGTTTTTCGCATCGAAATCGGTTCTTACTATGCGCTGCTCGGTAAGCACCCATACATCGCCGCCGAAGTCGTAAATATCAACAATGGCACTGTCGAACTCGCGTACAAAACGCGCCTTGCCGTTTTCTATGTAGTACATCTTGCTGCCCTCGGCTGCGGCAAGAATGCCGCCGCGAACAAGAGCGAGTGCGCCCGTATTGCCTGCGAAAACATCATCGAAAACAGGCACGAATCTGCCGTTTTCCTTGCGGCAAAGACCGTTGTCGGTAGCGGCATAAAGCACGCCGTCGGCATCAAACAGTAATTTATTTACTTTGTCGGAAAGAAGTCCGTCGGCTACCTTGAAAAGTGTTTTTTTGTACTGTGTAAAGCTGCCTGATCTGTAAGTTCCGTTTTTGGTAGTTTTATACATAAGCTCCTCCGATAGTTTATTTTATAAGTGACTGCATAAATTTCCACGAAATTTCGGTTGCAAGGAACGGGTCGCCGTCGGGCCAGTCGCAGTCCTGCTCATACATAATATAGGGAATGTGAAGCTCCTTGCAGGCTTCGTAGCATTCTTTGAGATTTACAACACCCTCGCCGAGCGGCACGAACTTTCTCTTGCCTTCTTCGTCAATGATGTAGTCCTTGAAATGAACAACCTTTACTCTGCCCTTCATCTTGCGAAGGTACTCGGCAGGATCTTTGCCCGCAAAGTGAATCCACGCAACATCGGGAATGAAGTGAAAGAGGTCGGGAGTGGTTTCTTCAAGCAGTATATCCATAATGGTCTTGTCGCTGCCCTCAACGCCCTTGAACTCGAAATCGTGGTTATGGTAGTTAAAGGTCATATGGTGGGGTTTGAGCCTTGCACCGAGCTCCTCCGCCTTTGCGATAAAGCCCTTTACGGCTTCGTATGTATCGCGCACCTCGCCGGGCATACTGCCGATGCCGATTGCATCGCAGTCAATAGCCTTGTGGTAGTCAATAAACCAGTCAAGGTCCTCGCAGAGCTTTTCAAAGCTCTTGTGAGTGATGCAGCACTCCATACCGTTTACGCGCAGTGCCTTTGCCTGAGCCGCTGTTTCAAATTCGCCTATGCCGGAAATCTGAACATCCTTTACGCCCATGGCTTTAAGGCGTTTGAGCGTAGCGTCGAAATCGTCTGCTGTCTGAATGTGGTCGCGCAGGGTATAAAGCTGAATACCCATAATAGGTTCTCTTGTCATATTACTGTCATCTGCACTTTCATTTAATATACCGCGAAGTCTGTCGTAAACCTCGTCGGGAATTTCCGGATTGCCCTTTGAATATGAGGGAATAAGCGAATCGCCTGCTTCGGCGGGATCGGTGCAGCGCGTGTCGCTGCGGTATCTGTCGCGCTCCGCCTTATCGCGTAAATTCGGTATTGCCATGGGCTTGCCGCCCTCCAGCGCCGAGAAATGTGCGAAAAGTCCGGGCAGGAACATATCGAGCGCCTCGTAAACATCTACAATATCTGCATTTCTGTTGCCGCGCAGGTGCTGCACAAGGTTATACATAACATAAAAATCGGAGCCGCCGTGGCCGCTTTCCGCTGCGAACTGCGAAATGGCATCGTCTGTGGAGGTCTTTACGGAATAGGAGCGGTTGTCGCCCTCCGCTTTATCGCAGTTTACATACAGGGTGTTAACGCCGCCGTTTTCGCTGTCCTCACGGGCGCTTTCCATTCTGCCCTTTGAGCCGTAAATCGAATACCATATGGAATTCTTTGACGGGCCGACACCGTGCAGGCTTTTAAGCACCGCACCGTTTTCAAGCGTTACCATTTCAATGCCCATTGGGCCTGCCTTGGCGCCCATTCTCATCATACGGCTGTTAAATGCAACCTCGGTACCCGTAACGCTCACGGGGCGAAGTCCGGTTATATGAATAAGCGGACCCATTGAGTGGGTGCAGTAATAAAATGCACTCATAGTATTGCGCCAATGCTCCGGATTTGCACCTGTGTAGCGGTGCCAGCCCGGCTCGCAGTTATGCACATACTCGCCCTCGCCGTATTCAAAATCACCGAGCACGCCCTTGCGGTACAGCTCGCGCATCTTTTTGGGTGCGGGCATAAAGCAGTAATTTTCGGCGTAAGCGTATGTGAGCCCCGTTTTTTCAACCGTTTCTATAAGCTCGACCGCCTCTTTCAGATTCTGAACGGGCAGCACCTCGCTCAGAACATTTTTACCGCAGTTAAGTGCTTTTATTGCGAACGGCGCGTGTGCATTTGCGAAGTTTGCAAGCACCACACAGTCCATATCGTGTTTAAGGAATTCGTCGTAATCGGCGTAGAATTTTATTTTGCCGTCGCCGAAATCCTTTTCGGCATTTTCAAGGCGCTCGGGCGAATTTTCGCACACCGCCACAAGCTCGGCATTGTCGACCTTGCGGCAATAGTCCATCATAGTTCTGCCCCTGCCGGAGCCGACCACGCCGAATTTCACCTTGCGCGCTTTACTCTTGCGGTAAATCACCTTAAAGGGCGTGGTATCCTCATAAACCATCTGCACGCTTTCGATTCCGTAAAATTCAAGCACTCTTTCCCATCTGTCCTGCATACCGATGGCGTACTCAACGGGTAAAAAGCCTGCATTGAGGTAGCTTTTCACTGCGCCCTTGCGCCATTCATCGGTGGTAAGCTCAACGAATTTAACATCGCGCTGACTGAAGGTCTTTAAGGCTATGTAATTGAGGTATTTGCCGAGCCCCTTGCCGCGCCATTCGGTTTTCATACCGACCATTTCGACCACGCCGATGCCGCTTGAATGCAGCACCGTGGTAACGGTGGCTATGTGCCGGCCGTTGTAGTCGAGGAAGAAAACATCATCGTAAATATTGATATTTTCAAGCGAAGCAATTCTGTCATAGAATGTGGCTTCATCTGCGGTGTCGGCAACAAGGCCGTTTTTGCAGCACTCGCACCATTCGAGCTTATCCGCCTCGCATTTATAGTTTGAAAAAGAATAACCCTCGGGCAGCGTTTCTTCTTTAATGGGTGTGCCCGGTAACCAATACATTTTTAACTGTGCCATAATTTCTCCTCAGAATGTGCCGCTCATATCTTCCTGTGTCTGTTCTTTTACCGTTTTCTCGTATTTTGAGTTTTCGGCTTTCTTCATAAGCATTTCGTAGTAGCGTTCATCGTCGAACGGAATTTCAACGGTTTCGCCCGTCCAGCTTGAAAGGAACGCGGCATTTGAAATGGTAAGGCCGTTTATGCCCTCGTGGCCGTCTGCCACAAGGTCTTCACCGCGCAGGATGTGTGCGGCAAATTTATTGAGCACCTCAACGTGCTGACCGTTTTCGCCCTCAACGGGAACGTGCTCCCACTCGATTTGCGGCTTCTGGAAGCCGCCCTCTGCGCCGAACGTGAATTCGGACAGCGGTTTTTCTATATTGCAGAGCTTGATGGTGTGTTCTTTCTTTTCGGCATCCCACTCGCAGACTATTCTTGCCTTGTCGAGTGTGATTTCAAGTCTGTTTGAGCCGGGGTAATCGCCCGTGCTTGTAATGAATGTGCCGGTGGCGCCGTTGGGGTATTCAACATAAATCGTTACATCGTCTTCAACCTCAATATTATGCCATTTACCCTCGTGGCAGAACGCATGCACCTTTGAGGGCATACCGCAGATCCACTGCCAGAGGTCAAGCTGATGGGGGCACTGGTTGAGCATTACGCCGCCGCCTTCGCCCGACCAGGTTGCGCGCCACGCGCCCGAATCGTAGTAAGCCTGAGTTCTGTACCAATCGGTGATAATCCAGCTTACGCGCCTGATTTCGCCGTATTCGCCGCTTTTAACAAGCTCGCGCACCTTCTTGAAAATGGGGTTTGTGCGCTGGTTGAACATCATGGCGTAGGTCTTGTCGGATTTTTTTGAAAATTCGATAGCCTCCTTGACCTGCTTGGTGTAAACGCCGGCAGGCTTTTCGCTGAGCACGTGCAGACCTGCTTTAAGGCAGTCTATAACATAAGTGGGGTGGAAATAGTGCGGTGTTGCAACTACGACCGCATCGCAAAGACCTGAATTTATAAGCTCCTCGGCAGTGTTGAAGCACACAACATTCGGAATTTTTTCGCGTGCATTCTCAAACCTTTTCGGGTCAATATCCGCAACGCAGGTGATTTCGATTTCGGGGAAATCACCGTTTGCAAAGCATTTGAGATAATTGCCGCCCTGATTACCGATACCGATAATACCGAGCCTGACTTTTTCTGACATAACAATACCCCCGTAATTATAAATATACATTATATATTATAAATTTTCGGTGCTGTAAAGTCAAGCGATTTCGGCATATAATAGCCATAAAAAATGGCTTGCAATCAACGGTGTAACGCTGATTGCAAGCCTGCATTTTATATAATTTACAATATTCCGAGTTCCTTTGCTTTTTCCCTCAAAGCCTGAAAATCGCTTAAAGCATCGGCTTTGTTTGCGGGGTTTCGCAGAGGCGCCGCGGGGTGGAATGTGCCCATAAAAAGAATGCTGCCTTTTTTAATAAATTCGCCGTGCTGACGGGTAACGCGAAAATCCTCGCTTATGAGCTTCTGCGCGGCAATTCTGCCGAGGCAGACGATTATTGCGGGCTTTATAAGCAGCGTCTGTGCGCGCAGCCAGTCAATGCAGGCATCCTGCTCGGCAGGCTCGGGGTCTCTGTTCTGCGGCGGGCGGCACTTGACAATGTTCGCTATATACACATTTTCTTTGCGCGAAAGACCGACTACCTCAAGGTATTTATCCAGAAGCTGCCCCGCCTTGCCCACAAACGGCTCGCCCTGCAGATCCTCGTTTTCGCCGGGGCCCTCACCCACGAACATAATGCGCGCGTTTTCCCTGCCCGTGCCGAACACAACATTGGT
>JAZUJG010000375.1:0-8589 GCA_045642645.1 Acutalibacteraceae bacterium
TTTCTCAAATCGTCTTTTTTGATTCTGAACCGTACAAGCTTTTCGGTGTCTGCAAGGAATTCCGGCATACCGTCATCAAGCGGGTCATATTGCAGCAGAATAATATCATCGCCGTCATCAACGAGTATTCTCGTTCCGTCTCCGTAATCGTCGGCTTCGGTGAAATCTGCGGAATAGTCAGTATCCGCATCGTCGCCGAGAATTTCAAAGCCGGCATTGAAATCGTCAATAAGTGTTTCCGGCTCGCCGTCAAAATACCTTACATTCGGCTCAAAACCGTCATCTGTTTCGCTCAAAAAGAAATATATAAAGCCTTTTTCGGGAAGCAGAGCGGCATCCGCGAATTTTTTGAATTCGGCTATGCGCAGCTGTGCAAAAAAGAAATCGTCTTCACCTACGGTGCCGTCTGTGAGCCACTCCTCCGGCATAGTGGGGGAGCCGAGGAATTTGCTCGTGCCGGGGTCATATTCGCCGTGAACTTTTTCAACTGTTAAACCAATCATCCGACATCACCCAAAAATTCTTCAAGCACAAGTCCGCTTGCTTTGATTTCTTTTGCCTTTTCAACACCTACATAGCGCCAGTGCCAAGGCTCGTAAATAACCTTTGTAATATCCTGCTTATCCTCGGGGTATCTCAGTATAAATCCGTAATCGGCGGCGTGTGCGTTGAGCCAGGCGAATTCATCGGTATCTTCAAACCACTCGTCAACACATACAATATCCATTGCAAGCCCGAGGTTGTGCTCGGAGCTTCCGGGGGGCATTATGCTCTGTGCCGCAAGCACCTCGGATTCATCTTCGGTGTAGCCCTGGCTTAAAAAGTAATCTTTTTCACGGTTAAAGTTGCGGTTCTGCAGTTCATAAGAACGGTAACCCGAGCAGGGGGTGAGGTATACACCGTCTTTTGCGGCGGCGTTATACATTTCCTCATAATGCGGGGCAACGCGGCTGTCGAGCCTTTCTTCACTGCCGCACACATAGACAAGGTTCGGGGAGTAATCCTCGGGCATACGGTAACGTATGTTTATAAGAGTCATATTCCAGTTGTCATCGGTTATGTTTAGCAGCTGTGTTTCCGGCAGCGAGCCGATTGAACTCTTTGTGGCGGCTTCGGTAGCGGCCTCGGTCTGCTTCTCGGTTTCATTTTCACCTTCGGTGGTTTGCGCTTCGGTTTCCTGCGGCTCGGTGGTTTCGCTGTCGGCATCCGTTGCGGGCGCGGTGCTTTCCTCCGGCTTCAAGGTCGTTGACTGTGCGGCAGTGCTTTCGGCGCCTTCTTTTGCAAGCTTTGCATTGTGCTTGTTTACCGAAACGCATACTGCGCACACCGCAATAATAATTGCCGCAAGAGTTATACAAAGAAATATAACGGCATTGTTATCCGCTTTTTTGACAGGTGATTTTCTCTTTTTCTTAACGGGGGCAGGTTTATTTTGCGCCATACTAAAACCTCTTTTATGTATGCATCGGCAGGTGTGCCGAGCGTATTTATATGTAGTAAATTATATTGCCGTTGAGCCTTAAAGTCAACCGATAAATAATAACATTTTTGTTATTTTAACGTTTGTATTGGTTATATGTAATAAAAGCAGTGCGAGTCATTTGTGCTTTTTTTACAAATATTGAAAACGGAAAAAATAAGTTGCTCACATTTTGAATTTATGGTATAATAACTTTCGCATAATGAATTATTCGGAGGTCTTTACAGTGAGTAAAAAGATTACAGTTTCCGTTCTGGCAGTTCTGCTTGTATGCACAAGTCTTTTTGCAGGCTGCTCGAAAAAGGGTGAATATGTGAACCCTGCTACCGGCAAGGAATATGATCTTGTTACGGATGACGATGGAAACAAGGTGCTTTCCGATGATGGCGAGCTTCTTGTTTATGCGAAAGATGAAAACGGTGAATATGTTACCGATGAAAACGGTGAAAAGGTAACTCAGGTGCAGGGCTTTATCGGTCAGCTGGAGGAAAACGGCGTTGTTGAGGACTACGCATATAAAATATTAACTCCTGACGGTTGGGAGTTTGCCGGTAACGGTAAATTCAGAAATAAAAATGGAACTGTAGAGGTCACAGTTTCAATACCCAAATACACCCTTGCCAAAGAAAATGATCTCAATAATAAAATTGCCAAAGGACTTGTGGCGAGTGGATATGATTGTGTGATTGAGCAGACTCATATTGATGCGATTGATGCAGACGGTACACTGTTTAAAATGAAATCCGATGAAACAAGCTTTTCGGTAGCTTCATTTATGAAAGAAGGTAATCTTTTCAGGGTACAGGTCATGGCAGCAGGTGTGTATGATACAGATTCCGCGCTTGATACCTTCCTTTCGGCAATGACTTTTAAGCCTTACAAATATTACGATGATTCCGAGATTGAAGATGTAGAACCTGCCGTAACTGAAGATGCGGAAAGCACAACCGCCGCAGAGGCAGAATAATTATAAAAAAACCGAGGCAGTAACGCCGATTTATTCAGCGTTACTGCCTGTTTTTTGTTTTTACAGTTTATCTTTAAAAAACTTTTGTGTTGATGTGTAAATAACGGGTACAAGTATAATTGCCGCTATCAGCTCTATTAAACCGTTTACGCTGATTATCACCGTAAATATCTGCTTAACGAGCTCAAGAATACTTGCGTAGGTGTTAAGCATATCGCCGAAAAGCTGTATTGCCGTAAGCACAAGCACGGTGTTCGTGAGTGTGCCTGCCGCCGCGGTTATTCCGAGCGAAACGGGCAGTTTCAGCTTTGTTTTTTTCAGCGCGGCGAATATAAGCCCGGCAATAAGACCGACGAAAATTCGCGGTACGACCGAAATAAGCGGATTGAGGAACAACCCGTAAATAGCGGGATTCGTAGCCGCCCTCAAAAGGCAGGTCAGCCCCCAGAAGCCGCCGAGCAGGGCACCGTACTCCGGGCCGAGCATTGCTGCGGAAAGAATTACGGCAATGTGTATCGTGGTGATTTCGATGATGTTGCCGTATGAGATGTAACCGAAGTAAGGCGTTACGGTCATTACAACTGTTAATGCCATAAACAGTGAAGCGGTTACAAGGCGTGTAAGCTTCTTTTTCCTATTCATTTTTCATTCTCCTTTGCTGCTGTTCCCTGCGGATACAGCGCGTGTTCATTCAGCGGTTTACTGAATGTTCTTTTTGTATATTACCAGCAAGCCTTCAAGAACGAGGTTCTTGTTGTAAATAATGTCGCGTTCGCAGCATTTTACGACCTCTTTTGAAAGACCCCCCGTGGCAATAACCGATTTGATTTTTTTGCCGAGCTCTTTTTCAAGCCTTTGCGACATACCGTCAAGCATCGCGGCGGTGCCCGTTACGGTGCCGGCTTTTATTGCATCGGGCGTGTTCGTGCCTATATTGTGTTCAGGTGCAAAAAGTGCAATCGTCGGCAGCTGCGAGGTGCGCGCCGCAAGTGCATCAAGCGATATTCCCACACCGGGGGCGATTGTGCAGCCCTTGAAAACGCCGCCCTCATCAATTACCGAAATTTTCGTGGCGGTGCCGAGATCCATAACAAGGCAGGGCAGGGCATAGCGTGCTATGGCGCCCACCGCGCCTGCGACAAGATCCGCACCGAGCTCCTTGGGATTGTCGATTGCTATTTTCAAGCCGTTTTTAAGTCCGGCGGCGACCACGAGCGCCTCAATGCCCGTAACCTTGAGAATTGCGCGTTTGAAAGCGTCGGTTATTTCGGGTACTACCGAGCTGATTATCGCGCCCGAAAATTTGCCGGAAATGCCGTCGATATCGAAAAGAGCCTTCAGCTCAATGGCGTATTGGTCGGCGGTTCTGTGGCGCTGCGTCGCAAGGCGCGAAACGCATACGAGCTCATCGTCCTTAAATGCACCGAGTGTAATATTGGTGTTGCCTATATCTGCAGTAAGAATCATAAAATACCGCCTCCGTTTGTAATTATACCGCATATTACATAATTCTGCAATATTTTTTCAAAATATGGTAAATTATACTTTTCTTTTTTATAAGAATATGTTATACTTTTCGGGAATTATTGCCGAAAAGGCAAATTCATAATTTTTGAAAAGAGGTTTTTTTACATGAGCAATGCAAAAGAAAAAGGCAAAGGCTTTATCAAGGAATTCAAAGAGTTCGCAATGCGCGGCAACGTTATCGATCTTGCAGTCGGCGTCATCATAGGCGGTGCGTTCTCGGCAATCGTTTCATCTCTTGTTGAAAATATCATCACTCCCGTTATCACATTACTCACCGGCAAGGTTTCGTTCACCGATTTATTCGTGGCTCTTGACGGCAAGGAGTACGCTACTCTCGCTGCTGCTCAGGAAGCAGGTGCTTCAACCATCAACTACGGTCTTTTCATTCAGGCTATTATCGATTTCATCATCATCGCATTCGTTATCTTCCTTATGATCAAGGGCATCAACAAGCTCACCTCCATCGGCAAAAAGGAAGAAGCTCCCGTTGAGGAAGCTCCCACCACCAAGGTTTGCCCCTTCTGCAAATCCGAAATTGCAATTGATGCGACCCGCTGCCCCAACTGCACTTCCGAGGTTGAATAATCGAAGATGTCGCGTATAAGGTATTTTATAGCCCTGTGGGCATCAAAGGCGGCGTATGTTGCTCTTAAATTGTTGAAGCGCAACGCCACAATGTTCCCCGGGTTTATTGCGCTTAAAATCTGCCCCGATTATCTCGCACAGACGAAAAAATCACCGAATGTTCTCTGCTTTACGGGAACAAACGGCAAAACCACCACAACGAATATGGTGGCGGATATTCTTACCGAAAGCGGTATGAAGGTCGTTTCAAACAGATACGGCTCAAATATCAATACCGGCGTGGCGACCGCACTTACCCACAGTGTAAATGTGTTCGGCAAGCCCTGTGTTGATGCGCTCGTGCTTGAGGTTGACGAGAAATTCTCACGCCTCATTCTGCCGAGCATAAAGCCCGATTATCTTGTTGTAACAAACCTTTTCCGCGATTCCATAAAGCGCAACGCTCATCCGGAGTATATTTTCGGCATCCTCAACACCTATGTTCCGAAAAACACAAAGCTCATACTCAATGCGGACTGCCTGCAGTCCTCGCAGCTGCTTAAAGATAATGAGCGCGTTTATTTCGGCATAGACAAGCTCGATACCGACCTTACGGAGTGTATAAATCTCATTAACGATTTTTCCATCTGCCCCGTATGCTCCGAAAAGCTTAAATTCAATTATCTGCGTTACCACCACATAGGCAACGCCTATTGCCCCAAGTGCGGCTTCAAGTCCTACGATGCCGATTACCGCGTTACCTCCATTAATTACGATGCCGGTAAAATCACCGTTTCGCTCAAGGGTGAGGAACGCGTTTACCACATGGTAAACAAAATAATCTACAACATCTATAACGAGGTCGCGGCTATTGCCATAATGAACGAATTCGGCGTTGATCCGCAGAAGGTCAGCGATTATCTCGATAAGGTGAATATCACAAAAACGAGGTATAAAGAGGATACTGCGGGCAAAACCGCCATTATCCGCACTATGGCAAAGGGGCAGAATTCCGTTTCCTGCTCAAGAACTCTCGACTTTGTCGGCGGCGAAAGCGGCGCACGCTCCGTCTTCATTATGGTTGACGATATTTACGAGCGCAAGGATTCCTCCGAGTTCATCGGCTGGATCTACGATACGGATTTCGAGTTCCTCAATAAGCCCGAAATCAAACAGATTATCGTTTCCGGCCCGCGCTGTTACGATTACAAGCTGCGCCTGCTTATGGCGGGTATCCCCGATGAAAGAATAGTCTGCGAGCCCGATGAATTCAAGGCTGTTGACATTATGGATAAGAATATCGACAAGCTCTATCTGCTTCACGATACCTCAACATACGACCTTTGCCGCAAGGTGGAGGAAAAGATGTTCCGCGTATTCCCCGAAGCGCAGAAAACCGCGAGAGGTGAGCAGGCATGAAAATAGAAATACTCTATCCCGAAATCTGCTGCCTTTTCGGCGACAAGGCGAATATGCGCTACTTCAAGCTCTGCCTGCCCGAAGCCGAATATATCGAAACTCCCGTTTCGGAGGAACCGTATTTTCTTACCGAGGATGTGGATATGGTCTACATCGGCTCATGCAGCGAGTCGAATCAGGAGCGCATCATTTCGCGCCTTAAAGGTCACGAGGACCGCATAAATCAGCTTGTTGACGGCGGTACGGTTTTCCTTATGACAGGAAATGCCTTCGAAATAATGGGTAGTTACATTCAGCAGCCGGACGGCTCAAAAATCGACTGCCTCGGTATAGTTGACTTTTATTCCGAAAGAATTATGCCCAAACGCTATAATTCACTGTTCCTCGGCAGCTTCGGCGATTTGCCCGTTGTCGGCTACACAAGCAGATTTTCGCACACATACGGCGTCAAGCCGGAAAATGCTCTTTTCGGCGTTACCAAGGGCTGCGGCTCCAATAAAGACTGCAAAACCGAGGGTGTGAAGAAAAACAACTTCTTCGGCACATATCTTCTCGGACCGTTCCTTGTGCAGAATCCGAAATTTGTTGAGTATATACTCAAACAGCTTGGCGTAAGCGAGCCCAAACTTGCTTTTGCCGATGATATTTTAAAGGCTTATGAGGTAAGGCTCGAAGAATTCAAAAAGGATATTATTTTTGAAGACTGACTAAATTTGCGGCTGTCGCTTTGCGCGGCAGCCGTTTTTCAGGAGATTTGTTATGTATATTGATTCCGAAATCAGCAATATTCACCCCGAAAGCACCGATACCGAAAAGGAGATGCAGTCTTATCTGTTTCTTGAAAACAGCGGCGTTGAATATACGCGCGTTTCACACGATGAAGCCGCAACAATAGAGCTTTGCGAGGAGGTCGAAAAGGTAATAGATGCCAAAATCTGCAAGAATTTGCTTTTGTGCAACCGTCAGCAGACTGATTTCTATATGCTGCTCATTCCCGGCGATATGCCGTTTAAAACAAAATATCTTTCCGCGCAGATAAATACCTCGCGTCTTTCGTTCGCTTCGGGCGAGCAGATGCAGGAGCTTCTGAATGTCACTCCCGGCTCTCTTACTGTACTTTCTTTGATGTTCGACCCGGAAAAGAAGGTAAGGCTTCTTATAGAAAAAGGTATTTTCAATGAAAAACACTTTGCCTGCCACCCGTGCGTAAACACGGCAACGGTTAAATTCCTCACCGAAGATTTAACTGAAAAAGTGCTTCCCGCGCTCGGCAGGGAATATACTGTTGTTGATCTGGAGGTCAGCGAAGATGAGGTATAATGTTGCCGTTTTCGATATGGACGGTACCATTCTCGACACTCTCGAGGATTTGAAAAACAGCGTGAATTTCGCTTTGCGCGGCGCGGGTTTTCCCGAACGCACATTGGATGAAATACGCACCTTTGTCGGCAACGGCATAAGGCTTCTTGTGGAGCGTTCCGTTCCCGAAGGCACATCTGCCGAAAAAACCGATGAATGCTTTGCCGTATTCAAAAAGCATTATGCAGAGCATTCGCTCGATAAAACAAGACCGTATGACGGAATTACCGCGCTGCTTGAAAATCTGCGCGCACGCGGAGTGAAAACCGCAGTCGTTTCAAATAAAATCGACAGTGCGGTGCAGGAGCTTTGCGCCACATTTTTTGACGGACTTTTTGATGCGAGCGTAGGCGAGCGCGAGGGCGTTGCCCGTAAACCTGCACCCGATTCGGTTTTCACCGCACTTAAAGAAATGAATGTTACGGCTGAAAATGCCGTTTATATAGGCGACAGCGAGGTTGATGTCGCCACCGCGCGTAATTCCGGCTTGCCGTGTATAGCGGTTTTGTGGGGATTTCGCTCCAAAGAGTTATTGGAAAAGCTCACTCCCGAATATATTGTAGAAAAACCCGAGCAGATTCTCGGCATAATAGAAGGGGAATGATGATTTATGAAGGTTTTACTTGTAAACGGCGGCCCTCACGAAAACGGCTGCACATATACCGCACTTAAAGAGGTGGAAAAAACTCTCAAAGCCGGCGGTGTCGAAACCGAGATTTTCTGGCTCGGCAAGGAACCTGTGCGCGGCTGCACAGGCTGCCGCGGCTGCGCCGAAACCGACGGTAAATGTGTCTTTAATGATGTGGTAAATGTTCTTATTGATAAAGCGAAAACTGCCGACGGCTTTGTTTTCGGCTCGCCGGTGCATTATGCTTCGCCGTCGGGCAATATTTCCTCGGTGCTTGACCGCGCGTTTTTTGCGGGCTCGCGTTTCTTCAAATATAAACCGGGCGCGGCAGTTGTTTCGTGCCGCAGGGGCGGCTCCACCGCCGCATTCGATGTGCTTAACAAATACTTTACCATAAGCAGTATGCCGGTGGTTTCATCGTGCTATTGGAATATGGTGCACGGCAATACGCCCGAGCAGGTGCTCGCCGATGAGGAGGGTGTTCGCATAATGAATACACTCGGCACAAATATGGCGTGGCTTCTCAATTCTCTCGCAGCTGCAAAGGAAGCGGGCGTAGAACATCCGTAAAAACAGTTGCTTTTCGGTGTGTGAGGATGTATAATTTATATGTAAATTAACGGAAAGGAAGCAGTATTGTGAACG
>JAZUJG010000376.1:0-2335 GCA_045642645.1 Acutalibacteraceae bacterium
AACACCCCACTGACCTCTGCCGCCGTGCCAGTTGCGCGAATGCGGCTCTATGGAAAGCATACCGTTGTAGCCCACATTGTAAAGCACTACCATAATGCCTTTCCAGTTAAGGCAGTCAAGTCCCGCGGGGCAGTCGTCATAGCCCTCGCCTGCAATATCCATAGTGCCTTTTACGTGGAAATGAACTATTCTGCCGCCCCAGTCGCGTATTTCTTTAAGATAATCGCCGTGTCTGCGGTAGCAATGCGACGGGTCATACTTTATGCCGAGCTCGGGGAGCGCGCCGTGAATGACCGTCCACGCCTTTTCATTATATACGAAGTTCGCCCAGTCGCAGTTGTAGGTGGCGATTCTTACATTCTTCGGGCGGGCGTATTCGATAAGTCCGCTGAAATACTCAATGGCCTTTTGGCAGTTTTCGTAGTAATCCATACCGTCGATGCGGTTGAAGCCGACATTATAGACGGGGCAGCCGACTATCGAGGCAAGGTCAATAAGGTTTTTGTCGTGCTGCAAAGCCTCGGGGATGATGCTGCCGTTTTCATCCATTCTGTCCATACCCCAGCGGCCTATTGAGGCGACCTTAACGCCGTATTTTTCGGAATATGCCTTGATATCGGCGGCTTTTGCAAGCGGCTCTGCCGAGTCGCGGTTATAGTTGATGCAGAACTCTATACCCTTGAGTCCTTTTTCGCTTACTGCTTTGAAATGGCCTTCTTCCCAGCCGTTTATAATACCGAGATACATAAAAACACTCCTTTAGATTCGTATGAATATATCACAGCAACAGATTTTTTACACTTCCGCTATGATTTCGACTTCGCAGAGTACATTTTTGGGTAACTGCTTTACAGCTACGCACGACCTTGCGGGTTTTGATACAAAATACTTTTCATATACTGCGTTGAATGCGGCAAAGTCAGCCATATCGGCAATAAAGCAGGTGGTTTTCACAACCTTTTCGAAGCTTGTGCCTGCCTCTGCGAGCACGGCGCTTATATTTTTGCAAACCTGCTCAGCCTGCGCGGTAATATCGGTGCCGTTCACCTCGCCGTTTGCGGGGTTAACGGGAATCTGCCCCGAAGCGAAAAGGAAACCGCCGCTTACCATTGCCTGACTGTAAGGGCCTATTGCCGCAGGTGCTTTGTCCGTATAAATTACTTTCATATAAATCATCCTTTCGGTAAAATTTTCATTAAAAACAGTTTAGCAAAAAGCATCTTATATGTCAATAGGATTGTGAGCGTGCTCAAAAATGAGATTTTTTATTAAAGTTCAAAAAATGTATTGACAACGTGCTCATTTTTTGGCAGAATATATATAACTGAAATTATGAGCAAGTATGCCCTTGCGCAAATGCAGGCTTTTTCCGGCTTTGAGCAGGGCGTTGAGCACGGCGAGCACAATAGTTGATATCGGCAGGTTACGGAATGAAAGATGAAATTCTCAGCGTAGGCATAGATATAGGCACTACCACCACGAGTATGATAGTAAGCATGCTCGGAATGTCGAACACTGCCTCCGCGAATATGGTGCCCGATGTCAACATTACCACGAAGCGCATAATTTACCGAAGCGGCTTGTATTTTACACCGCTTAAGGACAGAACTCTGCTCGACGGTGATGCCATACACGCAATAATCGAGCAGGAATATGCCGCGGCAGGCATACGCCCCGAGGATGTTGATACGGGTGCGGTCATTATTACAGGCGAATCCTCGCTTAAAGAGAATGCGAAAATCGTTGTAGACTCACTCAGTATGTTTGCGGGCGATTTTGTGGTAGCCACCGCAGGCCCCGATTTAGAGTCGATACTCGCAGGCAGGGGCTCGGGTGCAGAGGCATTTTCCAAAAAATACGGCTGTATTGCCGCTAACCTTGATATAGGCGGCGGCACAACGAATATTGCGGTGTTTGATTGCGGCAATCTTGTGGGGCAGACCTGCATTGATGTCGGCGGCAGAATAATGAAATATGACGATGGCGGCAGAATTACTTATGTAAGTAAACGGCTCAATGACCTCGGCGGCGTTAGGAATATACATTTCAGTGAGGGTGATACCGTTTCAGACAGCGCGCTGGGCGCAATAGGCGAGCTGCTTGCGGATACGGTACTTGATGCCGTACACCAAAGGCATACTGACCTTACGGCAATTTCAACCACAAGCAGCAGTAAAGCAATCGAACTAAAAGAGCCGATACAGTATATCTCATTTTCCGGCGGCGTTGCCGATTGCTTTTACAGTAATGAGCACGATATGCGCCGGTTTAACGATTTGGGTCCGGTTATTGCCGCGGCTCTGCACGAAAAGTGCGAAAGGGAGAGCTTTCAGGT
>JAZUJG010000377.1:0-2019 GCA_045642645.1 Acutalibacteraceae bacterium
TATGGCTTTCGGCGTTGCCGGACTTTCTGTTATTGCGGATTCACTTTCCGCGATTAAATATGCAACAGTTAAACCGATTCGCGATGAAAACGGAATCATAGTCGATTTTGAAACAACAGGGGACTTCCCGAAATTCGGCAATGACGATGACCGCGTTGACGAAATTGCCGAAAATATGCTTGTGCGTGTTCACGAGGAGCTGAAAAAAACACCCGCATACCGCGGCGCAATGCACACACTTTCTGCACTTACAATTACATCCAATGTTATGTACGGCAAAAAGACGGGCGCCACACCCGACGGCAGAAAGAAAGGCGAGCCCTTTGCCCCCGGCGCAAACCCGATGCACAACCGCGAGCACAACGGCGCACTTGCTTCGCTCAATTCCGTTTCCAAGCTGCCGTATTCCTCGGCTTCCGACGGCATTTCAAATACATTCTCGATTATTCCCGAAGCACTCGGCAAAAACGATACCGAGCGTGTTGACAACCTCGTCAGCATCCTTGACGGCTATTTCCTTAACGATGCGCACCATATAAATGTAAATGTTATGAACCGCGAAACCTTGCTCGACGCGTATGACCATCCCGAAAAATATCCGAATCTCACCATTCGCGTTTCGGGCTACGCCGTCAATTTCTGCAAGCTTTCAAAAGAGCAGCAGCGCGAAGTCATAATGCGCACATTCCATACGGCAGTGTGATATGAAAGGGCGCATTCATTCTTTTCAGAGTCTCGGCACTGTAGACGGGCCGGGCGTTCGGTGTGTGGTTTTTATGCAGGGGTGTCCGCTTCGCTGTATATGCTGCCACAATCCCGATACCTGGGATTTTTCCGCGGGGCAGGAGGTCGACACCGATTACCTTGTCGGTAAAATTCTGAGGCTTCGCAGTTATTTCGGCGAAAGGGGCGGCGTTACCGTTTCCGGCGGCGAGCCGCTTATGCAGGCTGAGTTTGTAACAGAGCTTTTCACAAAGCTCAAATGCGCAGGCATAAATACCGCACTTGATACATCCGGCTGCGTTTTCAATCCCGATGTAGTAAAGCTGCTCGGTGTTACCGACCTTGTGCTGCTCGACCATAAATATTCCTCGGATGCCGACTACCTTGCAAATGTCGGGTGCAGTATGAAAACCGCGGAGGATTTTCTTGCGGAGCTCAATAAGCGCGGTATTCCGACTTGGCTTCGGCGTGTAATAATCCCTGGCAAAACCGATACTGCACAAAGCACGCTTTATCTGAAGGAAGTTGCAAAGCGTTATAAATGCGTAGAAAAAACCGAGCTTCTGCCGTTTCGCAATTTCTGTGCCGAAAAGTACGAGGCTTTGGGCGTACCGTTCCCGCTTGCCGAAACGCCGTCGCCATCGCCGGATACAATGGCATATTTAACATCTTTACTTGATAAATGAATTTCAGGGCTTACACTCAAAAGGTGCGAGCCCGTTCTTTTTGCCGAAACAGCACATTTTCGCATATTTTTGGTTGAAAATAATTGACATATTTTATCAGTATATGATATAATTAACTGTATTTTTTACATTTTTATTTTGCTTTGTGAGGAATTAAATGACACAGTTAACACCTCTTTATACGGCTACATTGACCGAACTTGACCTTTTCTGTATGCTCACAATTACCGTAATGTACCTCATTGCGCGCGGTGCTTATAAAAGAGTCGGGCGAAAGTTGAGTTATCTGCTCGGAGTTATAGTGTTTCTTTACAGCCTTTATCTTGTGGGCGATGCAATCTGGGCAATAGGCGAGTACACGGGCACTCTGTCTGTGTTCTGGCAGTATGTGATAAACGGCGGTTATTTCCTGTCGCTTTCAGTTGCGCCCATGCTGTGGATGTATTATGTTTTCGGTGAGCTTAACTGTAAGGTCAAAAATAACCGAATCGCACTTTCGTTCTTGTTCACACCCGCCGCGGCGATGACGGTGCTTGCTCTTACCGCAAGATTCAATCACTTGCTTTTCTACATAAACGACCTCGGCAAATATGTACGCGGTGATTGGTTT
>JAZUJG010000378.1:0-5795 GCA_045642645.1 Acutalibacteraceae bacterium
TTTCATCATTGTGAGAAGGATATTGCTCTACCATATCATATAAAATTCTATTTGCCAATCGATAATGAGCGTCTTCATCATTGTAAGAATTGATTTTTTCTCTGCAGAGTTCTGTAATCATAATATCCTCCTGAAAGATAACAAGCCGGACACAGAATAACCGAATCCGGCTTTTTTGGCGTCCCCGGCGCGATTCGAACGCGCGGCCTTTCGCTTAGGAGGCGAACGCTCTATCCTGCTGAGCTACGGAGACATATATCAAAATTGAACATTCCAATTATACCAAAATGTTTGCATTTGTCAAGGGAGAAACGGAGTTTTGCCTAAACTTAAATAAAACTGATTACAGAATCTTACAAATCATACATTTATCGCCCCGCGCCATAATATATATGGAACGGGGTGATTTATTATGGTTATAAAAGTGGATGCAAAAAAGCTGATAAAGAATATCGCCATACCGTTGGGCGGCGGTACGGTTGTGGGCTTTCTCACAAAAAGCGGTGTTGATAAATTCAACGCGACGGCGGCAAAGCCCGTATTTATGCCGCCGGGCTGGCTTTTTCCGGTGGCGTGGTCGGCGCTGTATATTTTAATGGGAATTGCGGCATATTATGTTGAAACCGAAGCTCCCCTTGCCGACAGAAAAAAAGCGCTGACACTTTACTATATACAGCTTGCAATGAATTTTGTGTGGCCTGTTCTTTTCTTTTCGACACAGAAATATCTGCTTGCGCTGATTTGGGTGGCGGTAATGCTCGGCGTAATAGTCGCCGCTACCGCAGAATTTTACAAGCTCAACAAAAAAGCCGGCTACCTTATGATACCCTACAATATATGGACCGCATTTGCAACGGTGCTGAACTTTGCGGTGTGGATGATGAACAAATAAGCACAAATAACCCCATCCGCCGAAAAAATCGGCTGACGGGGTTATTTAATATTATCAGTTAACTGAGAACAGTGCCTGCTCGGTTTCGTAATCGGTAGTCCAGATTGACATATACGAGCCGAAAAGCTCGGGAATTGTCACATTTTCGCCGGTTTCATCTATAAGCTCGCGCAGCGAGTATGCATCGAATTTGCAGCGCAGCATATTGAGATTGTCGTACTGAGTAACAATGAACTTACGCTCAAATTTTTTGCCGCCGAGCTCAAAGCCGAAGCACACAAAATTATTTGTGAAATTGTGATTGAGAGCTTTATATGCTTCTTCATTTTCAAAAGTGATGTCAAGCCAGACGAATTTGTCAGTGGCAACAAGCTCCACATCCTTGACACCCTCGGCTTTTTCGCTGACCTCAACGGGCTCGCCGCCGTGTTTTTCCACAAATTCTTCGTAACTGAGACCGTATGTGCTTATGAGAGTTCTGCCTATATCTTCACCCTCGTTAAGCTCGAGGTACAGGTTAAATCTGATTGCTGAAAGCACATTGGAATAATCAATGGTAACGGAATCGGTAAGGGCGACTGCATTTTTGAGGTCATCGATACCGTTAAGTATATAATTTACAGACACGCCGTCTTCGGCAAGGCGAAGCGTTGCGGGACATCTGACCTGAACACCGTTGGCAATATAGAAAACAAAATACGGTGTCATTTTGATACTGAACTCATTTTCGGCAATATGAGCGCCGAGAAGTGACTCTTTATCCTTAAATTCAACCGTGAGCACCGCAGCAGTATTTTCGTAATGAGCGCTGACATTTTTAATGTTTTCGGCATATTTTTTCACATTATTAAGCTGAACGGTATAATCAGGCAGTGTGACCTTTTCGGTCGGTGCTTCGGTAATGGCGGGAACGGTGGTGCTTTTAAGCTCCTCTGTTTTGGCTTTCATTGATTTTGAAAGGCTCGCAATACAAACAACCATTACCACAAGCACAATAAGGAAAAGCACTATGATAAAGGGGTTTTTCTGCACCTTATAAAGAATGCTGTCTTTATTTTTATTATCCATTTCTTATTCCTCCGGATTTTCTTCGCTGTTCGCTTTTTCTGCAGTTTCGCGTTCTTCGAGTTCTTCCCTCTTGGCTCTTTCCGCCGCTTCGCGTTCTTCCTGCTCTGCTTTCTCGTCCTCACGCCCGGCTTTTTCGGCGGCTTTTTCAAGCTCGCGCTTTGCCTTGCGTTCCTCGCGCAAATCCTTTTTGGTGGGCTGCGGTGCAGGCGGAGTATCGGTAAGTTTCATAAAGTCTATTTTACCCATCTGCGTTCTCGGCAGTTTTTCCATAATTTCAACGGTGGTCGGGCGCGAAAATCTTTCAAGCTTGTTTTCGCAGTATTCCTTTATGCACTTGCACATTTCCTCGGCATTGTCGGTAGGCTCTTCAAGCGAAACGAACAGACGGACAATGGGTTTGCCGTCGATATAACCCTGAACTGCACACGCCTCGGAAATATAATCAAGCTTTAAGACTTCGGTTTCGATATCGTTCGGGTAAACATTGTAGCCCGAAATGATTATCATACGCTTTTTTCTGCCGGTGAAGAAAAGGTAACCGTCATCGTCAAGGTAGCCGAGGTCTCCCGAAAGCACCCAGCGCCTGCCCTTGCGGTCAACATAAACACCCTCATCCTCGCTGTTGAAGTAGCCGTTCATAACGGTTTCGCCGCTTATTACTATTTCACCGATAGTATTTGCGGGGAGCTTTTTCTGCTTGTCGTTCCATATTTCAACGGTCATTTCGGCAAGCGGTCTGCCTATGGAGTTTTCGCGGTAAGCACCCGCAACATTGGCAGTGCAGACCGACGAAACCTCGGTAAGACCGTAACCGCGCAGCAGCTTGCCCCTGCCGCCCCATTTTTCGATACGCGAGTTAAACGAATTGAGGAAGCTTTCGCTCACCATATCGCCGCCCGCCCACAAAAGACGTAACTTGCGCAGATGCTCGCCCTCAAAATTGGAGGCTTCGTACATCTTTTTGAACATATTGGGCACACCGAGAATATATGTAACATTGTATTTCTTAATGTATTTATTCGCTTTTTCAGCCGAAAACTGCGGCATACCTATGCAGGTAAAGCCCGCGCACATACTGAAATGCAGCGCAACGCCGAGACCGAATGCGTGGAACAGCGGCAGAACAATAAGCGAATATTCCGCGCCGGGAGCGTGCGGCGAATCAAGAAAGCTCAGCTTGAATGCAAGCGCATTGAGGTTTTTCGACGAAAGGCGTATTGTTTTACTCTTACCCGTGGTACCGCCGCCGTGCAGGTAAACGACATCGTCATCACCGTTGTTCTGAACGGTGGGCCCCACATAATTCAAATGGCTTATGGTATGGTAGCTTGCAAGGGTCGCCGACGGGTTTTCACCCTTGGTCTTTACCGTTTCAAAAATCTTGAACGCCGGGCGCAGAACGGTGGGAACATAGTCGGAATTGGAGCAGACTATTACAAGCTTGTTGAGCTTGCGAAGCATGGGGATATACTTTTCCATAAGAATATCAAGAACGAAAATCGCCTTGGAATTTGTTTCGGTCAGCATTTCCTCAAGCACATTCACGGGTGTAAGCGGGTGAACGATATTTGCTATTGCGCCGATTTTATTTATGGCGTAAAAAGCCGCAAAGCTCTGCACCACATTCGGCAGGAAAATCGTTACAACGTCGCCCCTTTTAATGTTGCGGACATCAAGGTAGCCCGCTATGGCGTCAACATCCTTAATGAACTTTTTACGGCTTATAAGGTTGCCGAAGCTTTCGGCTACATCGTACACACCGAAATCCTGCGTACAATCCTTAAAATACTGGTAACAGCTTCTGTTTTCGGGTCTTATCATAAAAAACCTTTCCGCAGTAAATAAATTTACCGCTTACGGTGCATTACATAGTTACACCGATTATTTTAAATACTGTCCGTCACATTCACGCAGCAGGCAGTGCTTGCATTTAATCGTTAGTATTGTAGCACAAGCTCCGGTTTTTTTCAACACATTATTGTATAGTGAAATCACTTAAAAATTACCTCTTGTTCGCATAGTTGTTTTATGATAATATAAATATGAGGTGATATTATGTGCAAGGTAAAGTTACTTTCCGTTGTATGCGCTGCTGTTATACTGTGTATTTCGGTTTTACCCTGCTTCGCTGCCGATGTTAAACCGGAAATCAAATATGCACAAGGGGGAAAAATCGAAGGAAATATCGTGGATATTTCACGAAAAAACATCGCCAATCCGCATTACTCGGCTGCATCGTCGGCATTCTTTTCAAAGCAGACGGCAACATCAAGAGAAACACTCACAGACGATGAAAAGGAAATTTACGATTACTTTAAAAATGCACCGTTCGGCACAACGCAGTACAATGTTGAATATAACAACTATCATACAGCCCCTGATTACAGTTACTATGCCAATATGGATATTGGCAAAATAATGTATGCACTGCAGCTCGACTGCCCTGATTTATTCTACCTTGAATGGTGCGAATGGGAATACAGCTGGTACGAAATGAGCGGCTCGCCCGAAGACTTCGATGAAGGTGACAAATTAGGGCTTTTGAGAATCAAATTTTGTTACGATACATCTATGGGCAACATAAATACCATAAAAGCAGAAATTGACAGTAAAATCGCGACCTGCGATGTTAGCAAATGCCACAACCGCTATGATTTAATAAAGACCGTACACCAATTCCTTTGCGAAGCTGCCGATTATGACTTTGATTATCTGGACAGATTTGATCCAGAGCATCCCGAATATGTAAAACACAATATTATCGGCACGCTTATTGACGGCAGCTGCGTATGTCAGGGGTACGCCGAAAGCTTTAAGATGCTGTGCGATATTTATAAAATACCGTGCATAAGCATTCAGGGCAAATCCGCGGGCGGCGGTCACGAATGGAACGCCGTGCTTATGGATGACGGCAAGTGGTACCTTATGGATGTTACGTGGGATGACACCACAGGCACAAGCAATTATTTTCTGAAAAGCGGTGCATATTTTGCCGCAAACGACCACACCGAATACATTTACCCGTACTCCCCGCGTGTGCCGTATTCATCGACTGCCTTTTCAGCCGCAACGGTAATGACGGGGTTCGCCGCAACCTACAACTGCCGCGCAAGCAAAACGCGCTCGGGCAACTTCCTTTTCCGTTCGGTATTTGATGCAAATGAGCCGATTTACTACAACGGGCTTTGGCTTAAAAATTGCACTGCCGCATCAAACGGTGCAAAATTCACCGCCCCCTCCGGCAGCAGCTATGCAAATGAGAATTGGCAGCTCATACTCATAGGCGATGTTACCGGCGACGGCGAATGCACGGTTGAAGATTACTCGGCGGCGGTAACGAAAGCACTCGGCGGTGAAAGCGCGCATATTTCGGCAAATAATATGGCGGCAGATGCCGACTTTGACGGGTACCTTGATGTGCTTGATTTGAGCATAATCGAAAGAATGACGACCGGTGCGAATACCCAAATAGAAATAGGCTGACGGGGTTGTCGCATTTAGATGCAGAAAGCGTTTTCTTCGCCCCGACGGCGTATACGGATACTCCGAGTGGGCGAAAAAACGCTTAGAAAAACACATAAAATCACAATTTTATAAAAATATAATGGCTTTACGGTTTATTAAACGCTTAATTCACCGTAAAGCCATCGTCTTTTATTGTTCTGTTTTTCGTTCTGCGCTAAATGCGACAGCCCCGTTTAATAAGCTGCAAACGATATGCCGAGCATAGCGGAAAAGATACCGAGCAGGAGAGCCAAAGCGACCGAAATCGCCTGAACAATAAGCATTGCTTTGGCGTAATTGGATTTTGTTTTGTTCGGCTCGTTACCGAATG
>JAZUJG010000379.1:0-2438 GCA_045642645.1 Acutalibacteraceae bacterium
ATGCGCTATGTTGCGCTTTCGGATTTCAATAAGATTTTTTCTTTTGAATTAAAGGACAATGCCCTTGAACAATTCTCGAAGCTTACAGAGGGCTATTTATTAAATAAAACACAACGCAAATTCAAAACTCTTGATTTTTTCAAGGTGATAAACGATTGAGGTACATATTATGAACAGACATCTCAATGCGCTTGAACTCCCCAAGGTGCTCGAAATGGCGGCAAAACGCGCCTGCAATGACGATGCCCGCGAAATTCTTACGGCATTGCAGCCAACGCCAAACCCCGAGCTTGCCGAAAAAAGTCTCGGTATGACCGAGGATGCCTATATATTGCTCGCAAAGCATGGCGGTCCTGCATTCGGCGGACTTTGCAATGTTACCAATTCGCTCGCAAGGGCTTCGTCGGGCGGTATGCTTACTATGAAAGAACTTCTCGATATAGGCTCTACGGTGCGCGCCGTGCGCGGCATAAGGGAGTGGCGCGACAACAGCGGCAAGGATGAACTCGGAATAGACCTTTATTTCGATTCGCTTATGCCGAATAAATTTCTTGAAGATAAGATTTTCGGCGCAATTCTCACCGAGGATGAAATGAGCGACAGCGCCTCGCCCGAGCTTGCGAATATCCGCAGGCAGATAAAAAATAAAGAGAATTCCATACGCGACAGACTCGAAAAAATCCTGCGTTCCCCGCTTATGAAAAACGCCTTGCAGGATGCCATAATTACCCAGCGCAACGGCAGATATGTGGTGCCCGTAAAAAGTGAGCACCGCAGCGAGGTTGCGGGTATGGTGCACGATACATCGTCTACGGGTGCGACTGTGTTTATCGAGCCTGCCGGAGTAGTGGAAGCCAATAACGATATCCGCGTGCTGCGCGGCAAGGAAACGCAGGAGATAGAGCGTATCCTGTACGAGCTTTCGGGTATAGCCGGCAGTTTTAAGAACGATATCAAGGCAAGCTACGAATGTGCGATTGAAATAAACGCCATATTCTGTAAGGCAAACCTTGCTTACGAAATGAATGCTACCGTTCCCGTCATAAACAGCAAGGGCATCACCGAACTCAAAAAGGCACGCCATCCGCTTATAGATAAAAACAAGGTCGTAGCTACCGATATCCGCCTCGGTTCCGATTTTGATACCCTCGTCATAACGGGACCGAATACAGGCGGCAAGACCGTTGCGATTAAAACGGTGGGGCTTCTTTCGGCTATGGCGGCTTGCGGGCTTATGATACCCGCGCAGGACGGCAGTACCGTTTCCGTTTACGATGATATTCTTGTGGATATAGGCGATGAGCAGTCCATAGAACAGTCGCTTTCCACATTTTCATCGCATATGGTGAATATTGTAAGTATTATGGAAAAGGCTGATGAAAAATCGCTTGTGCTTATTGATGAACTCGGCGCAGGTACCGACCCAGTTGAGGGCGCGGCGCTCGCCATGGCGATTCTTGAGCAGCTGCACCGTCAGGGTGCGAAAATCGCCGCTACTACGCATTATGCCGAGCTTAAAGCCTACGCTTTACAGACAAATCGCGTTGAAAATGCCTCATGCGAATTTGATGTAAACAGTTTAAGACCTACTTACAGATTGCTTATAGGTATTCCCGGGCGTTCGAATGCTTTTGCAATATCCGAAAGGCTCGGTATGCAAAAGAGCGTTATAGACCGTGCAGGCGAGCTCGTTTCGTCGGAAAATGTGCGTTTCGAGGATGTTGTGGATATGCTTGAAAAAAGCAGGCTCGAAATGGAAAGCGAAAAGAACAGAGCTGCCGAAATCAAGGAAAAAGCCGAAGCCGAGCGCACAAGGGCGGCAGAAGCTCGCGCCGATGCCGAGAAACGCCGCGATAAAGAAATTGAGAACGCACGCGGCGAAGCCCTGCGCATAGTCGAGCAGGCAAAACGCGAAGCGAATGCCTTGCTTGCAGAGGTGGAAAAGCTTAAAAAAGAAGCAAAGCAGACAAAGGATGCTTCCGACCTTGCACGCCGGGCAAAAAGTGCCGTGAATGCACATCTTAATTCAATCAACGATACGGTGAACCCCGTGCTTGACGATATTGACGATGAGGATTATGTTCTGCCGCGCAGCCTTGAAGTCGGTGATACGGTCTACTGTAAATCCATAGGCAAAAATGCCTCGGTAACCCCACCCGCCGATAAAAACGGCAATGTGGAAATTGCCGCGGGTATGCTTAAAATGCGCGTTAAGGAAAACACATTAAAGCTCATAGATAAGCCGAAACCCGAAAATAACCCGAAGCGGCAGGTCGGCGGTATGGTTTCGGGGCTTGAAAGCCGCGCCACAATGAGCGTGAGCAACCGCTGCGACCTGCGCGGACTTATGGTGGATGAGGCGGTTATAGTCCTTGACCGCTGCCTTGACGATTTGCTGCGCTCGGGGCTTACCGAATGCACAATTATTCACGGCAAGG
>JAZUJG010000380.1:0-3284 GCA_045642645.1 Acutalibacteraceae bacterium
TACCTTGTATTGCAGGCTGTTGTCGGTTACGGGAATAAAGATGCTGCCGTTTGAGCCGATATATGAGCCGTCAAAGCAAATTCCGTTAAAGGTAACGGAAATATCGGCGCGCTCGTTTACAAAGTATGAGCCGTCTGCGGCGGTAACGCTTACGGGCTCGGTTTCCCACGATGAGCCCACATAAGCATTCTTTGAGCCAATATCAATATCGCAGGGATTTTGCGGGCAGATGCGGATAATTCCGTCGGCAGCAAGCTCAGAAAGGTCGAGCTTGCCCGATACCTCAATTTCGCCGCTTGCCGTTTCGCCCGTAACCTTTAATGCGGAGTCGTAAAGCTCCTCGCCGTACGAATTACTGCGTATGCAAAGGCAATCAACAGCCGTCTGCGTTTGGTGAATATCTATAACGGCATCGTCAATAAGGTTGTTTGCTTCAATCGACGAAATCGCCGGTGCGGTTTCGGGAATGTAAATGCTTTTCAGACCGCCGTCAATAAAAAATGACCTGTAAGTGTCGCCCTCGCAGGAGGTGTGGTCATAATCTTCATAATAACCCTCGTGTTCGGCGTGGCATGCGCGGCGGTAATCTATCCACAATCCGCTGTCGGCATCGTCGTATGTTTCAATTACCATACCGTCAACCGTAAAGGTCGAGCCGTTGCAGCAGCCGCCCAGAGCGAGCGAGGTGTTATTGGTGTTGATTTCTACATCGGGCGCATCGTTGATTTTTACAACGCAGTCGAGAAAGCTCATTGACTCGCCGCCGTGCAGCTCTATCGGCGCATTGAATACGCAGTTATTTTCGGGGATAACGCTGCCGTTTTCGTCGCGCTGAACATCAAAGTTTATATCAAGAAAGCAATTGCCGGCATCAACGGTAACGGTGTCGTTAAAGGTGCAGTTGTTAAAGCGTATTCCCGCGTAAACATCGTATCCTTCGCCCATGGCAAGAATCGTTACGGGTGAATCGAAAACCGTTCCCTCATAATAGGTTTCATTCGACGAGGCAAGAAGGTAATTGCCCCGCATCGCGGAAAATGTGTACACAACACCGTCTTTGACAGCCTCAACCGTATAAATGACCAAGGGTGAATCAGGCTCAAGGTAGGTGTAACATTCATCTGCAAAAGTTTCGAAGCCGATTCCTTCACCGTTTATAAAATTATATAATGTATATAAAATATCACTGTCGGTAAGGGGGATGACAACCGTGCCGTTTTCGTCAATCGCCGCCGAATAGCTTATGCCGTTTACGGTTACGGGATTGGACACACCTGCGGAGTTGTCGATTTCAGCGCCGCTTTGTGCTGTTATAGCTATGCTTTCTCTGCCGTTGCCCGCAAAAGCAAGGCAGTTGCTGCCCGCTTCAATGCTCTGCGGACGGTAATAACTGCAATCCACATAAATACCGGCATTCGTTACATTGAGTTTTGAAACATCAATATCGCCGCTGACCGCAACGGAAATGCCGTCGGTTTCGCCGTTTACAATAAGCTTGCCGGGCGTAAAATCCTCGGGCACGGAGTTTCTGCAGGCGCATTCGGCATCGCTCTCATCAAAGCAGGTGTATTTACATTCGCCGCCTTTGCAGCCGTGAGCCGAGCAGCAGGCGCATTCGCAGGCTTCATCACCGTCGCAGGTGCAGCCGTAGTTAATATCATAAGTTCCCTCAAGCTCAATATAATCGGGAAATGTGCTCCAATCGCTGCCCGCAAGGTTTATTTCGGTATCGTGTTCGTTTAACGAAGAAGCGGTGATTCTGTTGAAATTCAGTTCATTTACATTTATCGTTCCTGCATTTGAAACATACAGCGATGTAAAGTCCCCGAACCAGTCGTAATGCAGGTTTATAAACATATTTGCGAGCGAATCACCGCTGCCGATAATCTTTGTGCCGTTGATTGTATATGTCCATTGACTGTCGCCGATAATCGTTGCGTCGCAGAGCGCATCAATTTCAAAAACGGTGTTATCGGGCAAATAGAATATGCCGAGACTTTTGTCCGAAATATCGTCGATGGTTTGATTTATAACCTTTACGGTGCCGTTAACCGTGCAGTTTCCGTGGAATTCCGCAAGGTAGCTTTTACCGGCAAGCAGAATAATGCCGTTATTAAAGGTGCAGTTGTCAAATTCAATCAAACCGTTGTAATCGTCGGTTGAGTCAATTATTACGGTTTCGGTGAAGACCGTATCGGCATACGAGGCAATTTCCGGCGTCGCGTAATGAGTTGCTTCGTCAAAAGCAAATACAACACTCGGAAAAACGGTAAAGGCTACCGCTGCTGCAAGAATAACCGATAAAATTCTGCGGACTGTTTTTTTCACTGAAAACACCTCTTGTTCTGAAAATAAAAATAACGGGAATTCGATTTGTATGTTCAGAATTTACAAGTAAACCGATGTAAATGAAAACCGAATCCCCGTTTGGTTTTATGCTGTTTGTTCTGCGCTTTTACTGCCCGTCAGTAAAGCGGATATTTTTCGCAGATGCGCGCTACATTGGCGCGTATGTATTCTATGTTATTTTCGTAGTCGGTAGCCGCAAGCTTGATATACTCCGCAATATCTACCATATCCTGTGCCTGCAAGCCCCTTGTGGTAACGGCGGCGGTGCCTATTCTTACGCCGCTTGTAACCGTGGGCTTTTCGGGATCATTGGGTATGGCGTTTTTGTTTACGGTGATATTCACATTGTCAAGGCGCTGTTCAAGCTCCTTGCCTGTAACGCCGAGTGAGCGCAGGTCAAGCAGGATAAGATGATTGTCCGTACCGCCGGAAACCATATTTACGCCCTGTGCGGTAAGTGCGTTTTCAAGTGCCTTGCAGTTGGTGATTACGCGCTTTGCGTAGTCCTTGAATTCGGGGCGAAGCGCCTCACCGAAGCAGACCGCCTTTGCGGCAACAATGTGCATAAGCGGGCCGCCCTGGCTGCCGGGGAATATCGCCTTGTTGATTTTCTTTGCAAGCTCCTCGTCGTTTGTGAGGATTATGCCGCCGCGCGGGCCGCGCAGAGTTTTGTGCGTGGTGGATGTAACTATGTCGGCATGCGGTACGGGTGAGGGGTGAAGCCCTGCGGCAACAAGACCTGCGATGTGTGCCATATCGACCATAAGATATGCGCCTACGGAATCCGCAATTTCACGGAAACGCTTAAAATCAATGATCCTCGGGTATGCGGAAGCGCCCGCAACGATAAGCTTCGGCTTTATCTGTTGTGCTTTGGCATAAACCGCATCGTAATCAATATAACCCTTTTCGTCTACGCCGTAGCTTTCAAAATT